>JAIRZS010000170.1 GCA_031267115.1 Treponema sp. | reverse complement strand
CGGGCAGGGGCCCTGCCCGGTGAGCGATCTTTTTACCGCCGATGGGTCCGGGCCGCCCGAGGGCCCGCTTGCCGACCGTATGCGCCCCAGGACCCTGGACGAGGTGATAGGCCAGGATCATATCGTCGGCCCGGGCCGGCTCCTGAGGCGGGCTATCCAGGCGGACCGGCTTTCGTCGCTTATCTTTTACGGCCCGCCGGGGACAGGCAAGACCAGCCTTGCCCGGGTTATCGCCAACACTACCCGCGCCTATTTTGAAAGCCTCAATGCGGTGCTTTCCGGGATCAAAGACATACGCGAGGCCATTGACCGCTCCGATGAAAGACGGCGGCTTTACGGCAGGCGTACCATCCTGTTTGTAGACGAGGTACACCGCTGGAACAAGGCCCAGCAGGACGCCCTGCTCCCCTGGGTAGAGAACGGCACGGTTATCCTGATAGGCGCGACAACGGAAAACCCCTTTTTTGAGGTGAACCGGGCCCTGGTAAGCCGCAGCCGCATCTTCCAGCTTAAGTCCCTTGCGCCCGGAGATCTGCGGAAAGCCGCGGAACGCGCCCTTTCCGACAGGGAGCGGGGTTACGGAAAGTGGGATGTGGTTTTTCAGGACGGGGCGCTGGAACACCTTTTGGAAACAGCCGGCGGGGACGCGCGGAGCCTTCTTAACGCGCTGGAACTCGCCATAGAAACCACCCCGCCAAACTGGCCGCCGCCTGACGGGGCGGAAATACAGGTCGGCCTTGAAGCCGCCGAGGAAAGCATACAGCGGCGGGCAGTTCTTTACGACCGCGACGGCGATTACCATTTTGACACGATAAGCGCTTTTATAAAAAGCGTCCGGGGCAGCGATCCGGATGCGGCCCTTTACTGGCTCGCAAAAATGGTAAGGGCCGGGGAAGATCCGGCTTTCATCTTCCGGCGCATGATCATCCTGGCAAGCGAGGATGTAGGGCTTGCGGACCCCTACGCCTTGCAGGTGGTTATCTCCTGCGCCGAAGCCTTTGACCGCATCGGCTTCCCCGAGGGGAATTTCCCGCTGGCCCACGCCTGCCTTTACCTGACCACAGCCCCCAAGTCTAACTCCGCAATGGCCTTTTTCGACGCCCTCGCGGCTGTCGAAAAAGAAGACGCCGAGGTGCCAAACCACCTGCGCGATGCAAGCCGGGACGCCGAAGGTTTCGGCCATGGGGACGGCTACATCTATCCCCACGCTTACCGGGACCACTGGGCGGCCCAGCAGTACCTCCCGACGGCGCTGAGGGGCAAAACCTTTTATGGCCCTTCGGTTATCGGCTACGAGGCGAAGATTCGCGGGGAGGTGCTGAAAAAGCGGGAGATCCAGAGCGCGGTAATTCTGGGCGATGCCGGCATCAAAGACCCCGGCGGCAGGGGCGGCGCGGCGAATGCGGCCGAGGGGGAGTATCTTTCCTGGTCTGCCTCGTCCAAAGGCCGGGAAGGCTGGTTCAAGCGGCTTGAATCAGGGCGGAGCGCCCTGCTCCTTGCGGACAGGGACGCGGTTTTCGCGCAGGCGTCCATTGCCCGCCATGACCGGCTCCTCATCCCTGCCGCCAACGACGGCCTCCTGCTCTGGGAGGGCCTCCGCCGCGTTCCCGAAGGCCTCTGCGCCGCCCTGGCCGATACGGAGGCCGCCCGGGACGCCCTGCTCCGCCTCGCCCCGGCCCTGGACATCACCGAACAGCCCTTAATCGCGGCCTCAGACGGCGTCGCCCTGCCCTCGCCCGAAGAAGCCCGAGAACTGTTCGGCACCCCGGTATTCGATCATATCCTGGCCCGGGAACCGTGGAGGCGCGGGTTCGGGGCCGGGGGGAGCGCCGAAACCGCCTTTTCCGGCTTTGCCCGTAAAAGCATGGCGCTTCTCGCGCCGGGCGGGGGCCTTGTCGTACTCCAGTCCCCCCCGGCCCTGGGGGAACGCATCTCCCGCGTCATTGCCGAAGAATGCGGCGCGGACCCCGCCCTCGCGGAAAAGCTTTCCGGCGCGGAAACAGCATTTTTTGCCGGCGAGGGGGGCGGCTGGTGGGCCTGGGGCCGGGAAACCCTTGAAAGGAGCTTTAGCCGGGAAGGTTTTGAAACCGCCGTTACAATTCTGGAAGAAAGCGAGGAACGGCTGCTTGGCGAACGGGATATCGCCGCATGGTTTGACGCCGCGCGTTCAAGCTGGGCGGCCCGCATCGTCCAACTGACCGGCGAAAAAGATTTCGCGGCGATAAAGGCGCTTCTCTCCGAGAGGGCGAAAGAAGGCCCCCTGTTGTGGAAGTGGAAAAGCTTCCTCCTCACGGCAAAAAAAGAGGCAGGAAAAACAGCAAGAAAAGCGGCGGATTAGCCCCGCAGCGCCGCCAGCAGCCGCGCTTCCAGGCGGTTCTGGGCCCCGGTTCCAAAGGCCCGCTCTTCCCGCGGAAGAATCACCGGCTCGTCAAAAACAACCCCGCCCGCGTTCTTCCCCAGCACGATGATCCTGCGCCCCAGGAATACCGCCTCGCGGGGATCGTGGGTCACGACAACGGCAAGCCGCCCTTCCTTTTCAATAAGGGACCGGGTCATTTCCAGAAGTTCAAGCTTGAGGGGAATATCCAGGGACTGGAAAGGCTCGTCTAGGTAGATAGCCGGCGCGGGATAGGCAAAAGCCCGCGCTATCGAGACGCGCTGCTGTTCCCCGCCGGAAAGCTCGCCCGGGAAAACGCCGGCCTTTCCGTCAAGGGAGACCAGTTCCAGAAAACGACGCGCCCGCCTCTCCCCGTCCGCCCTGCCCATAGTACGCTTAAGGGGCAGGTACACATTTTCAAGCGCGTTAAGCCAGGGGACAAGCCGGCTTTCCTGGAATACAAAGGGCCCCGGCAGCGCGTTTACCGCAGCATCGGCGGGCGAATCCGCAGGCAGGGCAGCCGCCGCACGGCCCGGACCCTCCGTCTCCGGCACGAGCAGCCCGGCAATAAGCTTGAGAAGAGTTGTTTTACCCGAACCGGAAGGCCCCAGGATAACCACGGGGTTTTCTGCCGCAGTTTCCGGGCCAATAACAAGGGAAAGATTTTTAAATACCGGGACAACGCCCCCGCCGCCCCGGTAACTGAAAGAACAGTTTTGAAGAGCAACCCGCATTGAGCCGTGCAGGATTCGAACCTCCGACCACCGCCTTAAAAGGGCGATGCTCTACCTACTGAGCTAACGGCCCGTACATACACATAATAAAATACACAGATCCTACCCGAAGGTCAAGCCCCCGCATTGCCTCAAAATTACTCTAGCCAAAAAGGGGGCGGTTTCTCAAAACCAAATCCTGGCCGAAATCAGACCGCTTCGGCCTGACACGCCCCCTGACATGGGGGCTTTTTCACTTTGTCCTTTTCCCGGTTTAGTTTCAAGAGCCGTTCCACCGCCCGGTTCAGCCGGTTATTGAGATCCACCGGATTGCTGCCGTTTTTCCGCCGCGTCAGTTCCGC
>JAIRZS010000149.1 GCA_031267115.1 Treponema sp. | reverse complement strand
AAAAAAGATACAAGCGTAAAGCCCGGTCCGTGGGCCGTCCTGCCTGTAGGGCAGGTTGGCCCGCGGATGCGCCCAAAACAAAAACTATACGCTTATCGCACAAAAAGCATTACTGCGGCAGTACGATAATCGCGTCAATAGTAATTTCATCGAAACCGGAATCTATCGACAGTTCTACCAGAATTGTGTTTGTACCGTATATCATAAATGCCGCGTTACGGTACGAATCGCCGGGGCTGCCTGAACTGCTGTCGGGGGCGCCGAACAAACTGTAAATCTGATTGTACAGGTTATCGTATGCCGCGTCGCTAACGGATTCCAGCGTTACCGACAAAGCGGTGTAGGGCAATAGCTGATCGGTGACATCGGTAACAACGGCGCCGGAAGGCTGGGTTAAACCGGAGAGGCCGAACGGCGTCCATTTGGCGGTGTCGGGCCAGGTGTAGGAGCCGCCTGCGGAAGCATTCGTGACGGTCAGTATCAAAGTATTGGAAGAAAGATCTCCGCCGTCTGTGCTTATGAAGCAGGTAATGTTCAGATCAAACGCCCCGCCGGAATGGATGTAGGCAAGGTCATACGCATAGAGGCCAAGGGCCGTCATGCTTGTATCGTTTGTGCCGGTACTTCCGGTTAATGACTCGATCTGAGAGACGAGGGCGTTGTAGACCGCGGCATTGGGGTTTCCAAGCTGTATGCCCAGTTCTTCCGTTGTTACCCAGACGAGGCTGATCGTGGTTCCGGCAGGCTGGGTTAGACCGGAAAGGCCGTAAGACTGCAATACGTCGTTCGCCGGCCATGTTTGCGTATTTGGCGGCGGCGTATTTTCTTTATCTACCGTTACGGTCACGGTCCAGGTTTTCTGGTTCCCGTTCTCCGCCGTAACCGTGAAGGCCCGCGCGGAACTGAAATCCAGCGGCCCGGAAGCGGGGCTGACGGAAACGCCGGTATGGGTCAGTGAAAAATATACGGCGCTGACGTTTGTTCCCGCAGGAACGGAAACGCTTATATCCCGGCTATCCGGATCGATCGCGCCCGCGGCGGATACGGGGCCTGTTACGGAAAAGCGGGTTATGTCGCTGCGGCTTATGTCGATACTGAGCGGCACGGTAACGGCGGTAGTCTGCCCGCTTTCTATGGACGCCGAAACCTCGGCACTACCTATATTCTGTCCCGCAGCGTTGAGGGCCGTTACGGTTACGGTCCAGTCCCCCGGGTCTAAAGGAATGGAGATGGCGCTTCCGGGACGGGCCTCGCGGCTTACGCTGCCGCCGGGTCCGGTACATCCGACGCTGTATGTCAGGGTAGCGGCAAACGCGCCGGACACCGCCGCCCGCGCCGAAGTATGGGATGCGGCGTTGTCATCTCCGCCGCCGGCGCTGTTTTCGGGAAGGGCGATTACCAGGGTCCCGTAACTGTCACCGGCAAAGGGCGTACAGGCAAAGAACAGAAACCCCGCGATAAAGAAGGCCGCGACAACATTCAGCGCGCAGGGCAGGCTTTTTATTGGACTTTTCATCAGGTTTTTTATCGAACTTTTCATGGTCACCACCTATTGGCTGTCAAGATTTACTATCAAGGTTTGCTATCAAGGGTTACCGTGACGGACAGCGTGCCGCCGATGGGTTCCGGGCTTGCGCCGCCGCTGTCCGCTGTTGGTGCGGAATTACCGCCGGGAAGGGCCGGGAGGGCGCGGCTTGCCTCAGCCGCGGTTAAGGGGTTCAGCGCCCCGCCGGCGGCGCTGTCTACCCAGGTATTCTGTCCGGCGTTTACCTGCACCGGGCGGACGGCCCGGCTCCCCGCGCCTTCATACCTGACTTCTCCCTCGCTGACCCGGAGGTTCAGAGTATCAATATCAAAGACCGTCCCCCGCACCGAAGCGGTCGCTATCGGCGTTTTAACAGTAAAATCGCTTTTACCGGCCAAAGGCGGCGTGACCTGTACCCGCAGGCGGCCTGCCCGGAGTCCTACCTGTATTGTCTCGGTTTCGTCACGGGAGATAAGTTCTTCCAGGCTTAGGCGGGTAAGCGGGTGGACCAAAATAGAAGAACTCCCGGCCGCGATAAGGGCCGAGCTTCTAAAGCCGGTGGATACAAGAGTGGACACCGCCAGAATATCGCCTGTTTTAGCCGGAATCCAGTCCGCCTGCCCGTTTGGCTTTAGTTCCACAGTTCCGTTTATTTCCCGTATTACGGCCTCCGGGGCCTGGGCCGGGAGAAGGGACAGGGAAAGCGAAAATAAAATTACCGTAAGTATACGTTTCATCGGCTGCTCCTTTAGAACGACAGGGTAAGAGCGGCGTTCAGTTTCCATTGGGGGTCGCCGCCGGGATTGATGGTGCCAAGGGCGGGGAAAAACGCGCCGCCCCCCAGGGAAAGGCGCAGATCGTCCAGGGGCTGCCAGCCAAGGGAAGCCCAGAATTCGCCGCCGTAAAAATATTTGCCCGGCGCGGCGGGATCATCCCAGGTGCGGGCAAAGTAACGCAGGGCGATCTCCAAAAGCAGGGTACGGTGAAGCCGCGCCGCGTAATCCACGGAAAAGAGGCCCAGGCCGGAAAGGGTTCCGGAAAATATCACGCCCTGGGCGGACGAAACGAGGGGCGCAAAGGCGGCAAAGGTATCGTTCCATTGGCCGGAGCCGAATTTTACCGTTGCCGTCAGATTATCGCTCAGGGAGCCGGGAAGCTCCGCTTTAAGGCGGAGAAGCCCGCCCAGGGCGGCGGCGAATTCGCCGTCGCCATTTTCCATGGCTTCGAACAAAGCCCCGGCAATAAGGCCCAGCCTGCCGGAGGGGAACAGCGCCGCCTGAATTTCCCCGTACTGGCTGTGAAGCCGCGCCTCCCCCGATCCCGGCGGGAACCTTTCGTCATCGTTCAGGTCAAATTGGGCCAGGGCTTCCAGGGAAAACGTGTGGAATTCCAGCAGGGTCAGGTCCCAGCGAAGGGAAGCGAAGGCCCGCCGCGAAGCGAAATACGCGCCGAAATTGTCCCAGCCCCAGGGTTCCGCGTAGTTTTTCATGTCAAGGGCGGTCATCGTTATTTTTGCGGTCTCCCGGTAGAGGAAGCCCGTATACCACACGCCAAGGGCGACGCTGCCCAAAGCCAGGTCCGCTTCTAGGCGGAGGCCGTCAAAAAGGCCGGACGCCGCAAAACCCAGGGTGTCGCTATAGGCGAAACGGCCCGCCTCGATATGGAAATTCGGGCCGGGCCGGTATTGCAGGGCAAAGCGGGAAAGCTCGGGCAGGACAACAGGATCCGTCCAGCCGTCGTTATCGTCAAAGCCGTCGTCATAGTAACTGTATTTGAACGAAAGCTTGCCGGAAAAATAGAGGGACAGACCCCCGTTCCCGGCCCATGAAAACCAGGGGGTCAGGGAAGGGTCATAAAAAAGGGCCTTGTCTTCCGCCTCGAATTTTTGATCGGCAAGGAGACCGAAATCCAGGGAAAAGACAAGGCCCGGCAAAAGAAAAAGCACCGGCAGGACAAACAGTAATTTTTTCATCAATTATCTCCCTTGTTCCCCTTGTTCCCCTCCGCCGCGTCAAGGACCCTGCCCAGAATGTGCAGGAACCGCTCCCCGGATACCGTCATGCCGGGATCGGCGGCTCCCTGAATAAAAGAACGGCCGACCATAGCTCTAAAGGCATAGCGGGGGCCGGGCAGCAGGGCGTACATAAAACCGCCCCGTATATTAAAGGCCCGGGCCATAAGCAAAGACAGTTCTCCCAGGCGTACCGGACCGGCGGCGGCGGCTTTCCGGGGAAGCCAGCCTTTTGCCGCGGCCTCCTCAAAAGCAGCGTCCGCGCCTTTATCACCGGCGGGGCCGTCCAGAGAGGCAAGCACAAACCGCGCGGCCTGGGCATAGCTCAGAACCGGCGTTTCCAGCACGGCGTCCAGCTCCGCCGCGGTCTGGGCGGGGAGAAAAGCCGGGAGGGCAAAGAAAAAACACGCTGCAAAAAGCATCAGCTTTTTTTCCGGGTATTCCCGCATAAACGCTCCTTTGTATTAAAAACGAAAATTGATGCCTGGTACCTTACCGCAAAGTCGAATAAGTCAAAAAAGTGGAAGAAGTAAAGAAGGGATCGCTTCATGTCCCGCTTACCTATTAAACTTATTCGCCTAGTGGCGCCAGGCGCCGTTTTACTCAAAGCCTGGGAGGTATCCCTCCTTAAGCCTGGAACCTATCCCACCCTAAGCCATCGAACTCACGTT
This sequence comes from Treponema sp., assembly GCA_031267115.1. Lineage (GTDB taxonomy): Bacteria > Spirochaetota > Spirochaetia > Treponematales > Breznakiellaceae > JAIRRR01. Next base: position 640 of record JAIRZS010000149.1, on the reverse strand, counting down.
GTTAAAACGGGAATTCTTAATTTGGGCGCATCCCCGCCGTTACACGGCAGGGACCGGGCTTTACGCTTGTATCTTTTTTGCCTCCGGCAAAAAAGGATACCGCTCCAATCCCTTGCGCGTGCCGTAATCCGGCGTCCCTGCCGGATTACGGCATCGGAGTTTGCGCAGTGCGCAAACTCCATCTATCCACCAGAGGCGGATAGCAATGGAAACAGCGGCATCCATGCCGCCATCCGTGGCGATTTTTTGCCTCGGAGTTTGCCGTAGGCAAACTCTATCTCTCCGCCAGGGCGGATAGCAATGGAAACAGCGGCATCCTAAATGGTGCCAGGCACCGTTTTTCTCGATAAAAATTTATCCAGAAATTTGGTGCCTGGCACCTTGCCGTTACCGCCCAGTAACGAGTGACGTTACCGCTCAGTAACGGGCGGCGTTACTGGACAGTAACGAGTGACGTTACTGCCCGGTAACGAGTGACGACGTAACGTTGCGTCGAACGGCGACGCAGGGTTACGTTGATGGGGGGTAGCGTAAGCCTTGCCGCAGGGCGGCAAGGCTGGAGCGCAGGGGGGCCGGACGGCGGCCTGCCGCGTTACGCGCCCGCCGTTTGGTAACAGGCCCCCCTACCTTTTATCCGTAA
>JAIRZS010000052.1 GCA_031267115.1 Treponema sp. | reverse complement strand
GCGCCCAAAAAAAATTCTATATAGCACAGCATAACACAGCGCGGCTTTCAGCGCAGCGCGGCTTTCAGTATAACCGGGTTGTGATCCGAATAGCGGAACTGCGCGTCCCCGGTCCTGACGTCGATAATTTCCACATTGGGCGAAACCAGGAAGCCGTCGATAGCGTAGAGCTGGGTATCCGCGTAATCCCCCGAATACGGCTTGTCCAGGAGCCGGCTTGAAGGCACGAGGGGATCGGAAGCGAAGCGCCAGAGCGGTTCAAGATCGTCCTGGGAAAGAACGCCGGGCTTAAAGTGGCCGGTGTCTTTGAGCGCGTACAGGTTTTCGTCGATACCCGGAAAATTCTGGTTAAAGTCGCCCCCGGCAATAACATAATTGCCCTGCCGGTATTCCCGGTACAGCAGTTCAAGCAATTCCCTAGTCTGGGTTTCCCTGCCGCCGCCGCTGTCGTAAGCTTCCAGGTGGAGATTAACCAGCACCAGATCCGCCCCCGCGCCCTCCACCGGGACGCGCTCCACAAGAAGGCAGCGCTTGAGATTCGCAATCCGCACCGGCCACTTGAAAGGCACCGTAAGGCCGACCCGTTCCGCGCCGGTGCCGGCAAAGCGGCTCATGGAAAGCAGGCCCGAATCAACCGGCCCGATAAACTGCGGGACCGGGAAGGGGACGAAGACGCAGCGGAAATTCGGCGCGAACGCGGCGGTCCCGCCAAAACTTTCCGCGAGCGCCGCGGCCTGGTTGACATAATAGGAACGGTAAGAATGCCGGTCCGCCTCCTGAATCAGCGCCGCGTCCGCCCCGGCGGCGGCGATATAGTCCCGGATCCCCGCCAGGTTCGCCTTCACGCGGCTCTCCGCTTCCGGCCTTACGCGCTTCCCGCCGTCCATAAAAAAATCCTGCCCCGCGTCCAGCGAGGCGTACCCGATATTCCAGGCGACAACAGTAAGCGTTTCCCCCAGCGCCGGTTTCGCGGCCCCGTCCCGGCTGATAAAAACAGCCGCCTCGGTTTTTTCCGGGCGGTATTCGACAGCGGTCAGAAAGGCGATAAACAGGGCCGGCAGGGCCGCGATTGCGGCGATAAGGATGCACAGTATTTTCAGCGGTTTTTTCATCGGTAACTCTAAGGTTATTATCAAAGCTTAGCGCGATCATGTCAACCTCCCGGCAGTCTGATATTACAAACCGGAGGGGGGGCCTGTTACCGGGCGGCGGACGCAAAACAAAAGGCCGTTTTCCGGCCCCCCTGCGCCGGAGCCTCCTCCCCGGCCCCGCCGTGTGCGGGGTCTCCGGCTGCCCCCCATATGGCAATTCTCAGTTTCGAAAAGTATCGCGGAATTTTTACCGCGAAGTCGAAAAAGTCGAATAAGTTTTTGCTCTCAGGTCCTTGCGCGCTTGCGTGTTGAATCTTTGCGGTATTTGTCTTACTATTAGTAATACCAACACGGGCCGGGCCGGCGGGCGCGGCTGGATCAAGATGAGGTTACTATGACAGAGGACAAGAAAAAACAGATTTTGAGCAAGGTTGACTATACTTTGCTCAAGGCGGCGTCGAGCTGGGAACAGATCGGGGAACTATGCGGAGAAGCGATAAAGTACCGGACCGCCTCGGTCTGCGTGCCGCCTTCCTATGTAAAGCGGGCCGCGGAAAAGTACGGCAAAGACCTTACGATTTGTACGGCTGTCGGGTTCCCTATGGGCTTCGCTACTACCGAAACAAAGGTTTTCGAGACCAGGGAAGCTGTACGGAACGGGGCGGACGAGATTGACGTTGTTATCAATATCGGGGATGTAAAAAACAGGGCCTTTGATCTTGTGGAAAAGGAACTTGCGGCCCTGCGCGAAGCGGCGGAGGGGAAAATACTGAAGGTTATTATCGAGACCTGCTATCTCGAAAAAGATGAAAAAATAGAGCTTTGCAAACTGGTAACAAAATGCGGGGCCGATTTTATCAAGACATCGACAGGGCTGGGGCCCGGCGGCGCGGTCCTTGAGGACATAGACCTGTTCCGCGCGAATGTCGGCAAGGGCGTCCGGATCAAGGCCGCCGGAGGTATGCGTACCGCGGAGGATCACGAGGCGTTTTTTGACCGGGGCGTGGACAGGATCGGGTCCAGTTCCGCGATCAAGGCCCTGTACGGCGACGGGGCCTGACGCGGCAAAGGCCCCCCTCCTGCTAAACTTGACCCACGGAATTTTCAACCGCAAAGTCGAATCGAACCGAAGGTTCGCAGTCGAAGAAGTTTTTGCTCTCAGGTCCTTTCTTTGACCTCTTTCTTCGACTTCTTTGCGGTATCCTCTATAATTACTCAATTATTCCCCGAATTTTTCGCTGTTCTTTCCTTTCTTTATCTTATACTTATTTCACTTATTTGGCTTCGTGGTAAATCTTTGCGGCACAGTATAATCATTCCCCGAATTGCAGGTCACGGAATAGTGCTCTGCGGCGGGGTTCTTCATTCGACTTAGCGGTAAAATTCTAAAGCATGTATTTGGTATAATCAGCCTGCCCGCCCCGGGCGGCTATGTAGTCCCAGAGCTCCCCGATAAGGGCCCCGCGCAGTCGGCCGGCCAGGGCCGGATCCCTGCCGCCGACGGGCCTGCCGTCGATATGGCTGACCGCGGGGCAAAAGACGCCCGAGCTTGTGATCAGGACCTCGTCGGCGGCCATCATTTCGGCGACGGAAAACGGGGTCCGGTCTACGGGGATGCCCAACTCCCCGCACCGGGCTATGGCATGGGCCCTGCCTATGCCGGCCAGGATTAGGTTGTCTTCGGGGGCGGTGCGGAAAACGCCGTCTTTAAGGATGTGCACATTGCTGTGCGAGCATTCGGTGACCCTGCCGGAGCGGTGGAAAACCGCCTCGTCGCAGCCGGCCTTTCCTGCCTTCTCGGCGGCGAGGACATTGGGGATGAGGTTCAGGGTTTTGATGTTGCAGTGGAAGAAGCGGGTGTCTTCCACAGTGATGAGTTTCTGCCCGCGCGCGGGGTCCCCGGCTTTTCCGGCGGCTGTTTCCCAGGGGCGCAGGAATACCCAGAGGTTGGGCTTTGCGCCCCGGGGAAAGGCGTGGGCGCGGGGGGCGGTCCCCCGGGTGACCTGCCAGTAGACCATCTGGACGGGGCTGTCTACTTGTTTTACAAGCGACGGCAGCAGGGCGGCCAGATCCTCCCTGGTAAAATCCGGCTCTATTTCCAGCAGCGCCATACTTTTGAAAAACCTGTCTATGTGCTCCTCCAGGGCGTAGGGTATATGTTCCACGCTGATTGTCGCGTCATAGACCCCGTCCCCGAACCACGAGGAACGGTCGTCCATGGGGACCCTCATTTCCTCTATGGGGCCGGTTTTGCCGTTGTAGTAGCCCAGGTTTTCCATACGCCTACTGTAATTTAAATGGGGGGATAAGGCAAGGGCGGGGATGGCGAGGGAAGCGGGGCTATTCTCCGGAAAACCCTGTCATAAAAGCGGGGGTTCCGGTATTAATGAGCCTCCGCGCGGCAAGCCGCGCGGTATCTTAAGCGTTGCGTTAGTTCGAACGGAGGCACGTTCGATAGGAAGTTTATTATACCGTCTGGTTTAATACCAAATTTTCTTGTAAACATTACGTGATTCGAGCCGGGGCAAGCCCCGGGGTATTAAACCAGACTTTCGAATAACCATAAAATCGAAAACAGGGAAACACAAAGCGCCAAGCGCCGTTTTGGTTTTCCGGCGGGCCGCGCCCGTTTCTTTACCTGCCCCGGCCCGGCGTCCTGGGCTTCAGATAGCGCCGGGCCTGCTCAGGCGTCAGCTTGAGAGCCGCGGTTATCTGCTCGGGCTTCATGCCGTATGCCCCCAGCAGCTTCACGCTTTTTTCCAGGCCCTTTTCCAAGCCTTTTTCTTCCCACCGGGCGGTATAGCCGAGTTCTACCAGAACATCGTCAAATGTTAAACTCCCGTTCCCCATCTTCCCTGCCTCCAAAAATATCCCCGCGTTCGCGTTCAGTACTACCTGCATGTACGCCTCAAGCGGCGCCTTCTTTATCCTCTCCCTCCCCTCTTTCAGTATATCCATCGCAAGCCCTATTTCCAGGCCCCCGCTCAAGCCCCTCAGCCACAGGTTCTCCCCCGCAGAAAGCCCCCGGCTGTCTATCACCTGTATCGGGATTATGTCCTCCTCTACCCGGTATATCCCCCCGTCCCGCCCTTCTACCCGGTAGCCCCGTTCCTCCCTGAAATGTTTCAGCAGCTTCCTCGGCTCGCGGCTCTCCACAAAGGTCAGCGTCAGTTCCGTTACCGGCACTGCGTTCAGAGAGGCGTACAGGCAGGCGCAGCCGTAGGCCTTGTAAAAGTCCGCCACCGAAACATGGTCCCCGGGGCTCTTGTACTCTACCAGGTTTTCCGAACGGAATATGGCGGCTATGTTCTTTTTTATGGGGATATTCTTGAGCTTCCTGATGACGACCAGGTCTATTCTCAGCGGCTCGCTGGTAAGCTGGAACTCGGGTATAAACTCAAGGATATCCTGGTACTGTTCGAGTTCGAGGCGGAAAGCCTGGACGAAGGCGGGGTGCCACGCTATGTGGGGGCGCCGCCGGTTTTTTTCGGAAGCCAAAATTTACCCTCGCCCCAGAATACCATAGAAACGCCGGATTCTCCATACCCTGAAAAGGTGCCAGGCACTGTTTAATGCGACTTCTTTTACTTATTCGACTTTTTTGACTTTGCGGTGAAAATTTCCCAATGAATTCACTATCCGCGTCTGCGGCATGGATGCCGCTGTTTCCATTGCTATCCGCCGGTGGCGGATAGATGGAGTTTGCCTGCGGCAAACTCCGATGACAAAAATCGCCACGGATGGCGATTTTTGTCACGCGCAAGGGATTGAAGCGGTATCCTTTTTTGCCGGAGGCAAAAAAGATACAAGCGCAAAGCCCGGTCCGCGGGTCGTCCTGCCCTGCGGGCAGGCTGGCCCGCGGATGCGCCCAAATAATTATTCCGCCTTGGCGCCGGACCCGGTGTCGAACACCGTTTTCCCCAGGTCCGAAGCCGCGGCGTTAATGCCGGCGCGGTATTTGGCAAGGGCCCGCTTTTCCCGGTCAAGATCCGTAAAGCTGTAGACCGTAGCGCCGGTCTCGTCCAGGGCTGCTTCGGGGATGGAATAGGCGCCGAATTCCTTGATCACCCGGTCCCGCGCGGCCTCCAGGTCCGAGGGCCTGCACTCCGCGGCTTTCGGCTCCATTTCGCCGGGGTTTACCTTAAAGGGATTGCGCCATATCCGGCCATAGCCTTCCTTGCGGAAATTCTCCAGCTTGATCTCCTCGTTCTCTTTTTTTACGCCGAAGGAACGGGCCGCCGGAACAGCCCAGAAGAGCAGGGAAAAGACAATAGGTATCCAGCCCAGGACAACGGTAATAAAAGGCAGGGGGTCGGTCAAAAACCGGGATAAGAGTATATAGGAAACGCCGTAAAACCAGGAACTGGCCTGGAAATGCGCCTGGGTCAGGATATGGCCGCTTTTCAGGGCGTTGAAGAGGAAATAGCCCCCAAAGGCAAGGTTTACCCCGTTAATGGCGGCAAGCCAGCCGTTCAGTTTTTTGGCGTTCGAGGAAAAAGCCTTTAGCCGCTTGATGGGGCCGGACAGATCCCCAAAACTGCGATCCCTCCTGTCCGCGCGGAGCAGGAGCTCGTCGAAACGGTAAACAACAGTGCCGTCTTCCGTCGCTTCCGGGCTGCCGCCGAATTCCGCGCAGTAGGCCGTAATCCGATCCTCCGCCTCGCTGGGGGTAAGCCCGGCGAGCATCGCCAGTTCCGGCACCGTGATCACCCCCCGGTTTCCCTGGATATAGGCGATAACCGCCCTTTTTTCCTGCTCGTCCCAGCGGGCGTTGGGGTCTTCGTCGCCGAACACAAAGGAAAAAATCGCCTTGTAAAGGGGCCGCCCCTTGGGCTTTGCCGGGGCGTTAGAGTAAGAACGGGAATAGCGCCGGTCCGCGTTCAGCAATTCCGAATAAAACCAGATACGGATAATCGTGTTAAAGAGGCTCGACGCCAGGAGGAGGCCGCCGTCCCCCTTGGAAGAACGGCTGCTTGAATTGGACTGGGAACTCGCCGCCACGGACAGGGCCAGGGCCGCCACCGCGAGGAGCATGAAGAACAGAAAATAGCCCACCAGCATCCCCATAATCCAGACTTTGAAAGCCCAGGAAGCGCCGATCTTCAGGCCCTTTGAAAAACCCGCCGCGGCCCTCCTCAGCCCGGCCCTGAAACCCCGGTACTTGCTGGCAAAGCCGTGCGGGAAAGAATAGCGTATCTCCCCGGATTCGGTAACTTCGAGCCTGCCCGAATATTCATCCGCGGCGGCCGGGACCAGATCCCGGACCGTCTCCAGGGGCAGGGCGGTCCGTGCGACAATATCCGCCACCGTCGCCCCCTTCGGCTGCCTGCGCAGCGCGCCCACAACCTTTTCATAGGCCGCCCTGTCACGCGCCTGTAATCCCATCGTTTTCGTCCTCCGCCAGCTCAAAAAAATCCCGCGCGGGTTCCCGCTCAAGCAAAGAAGAGAGGGTCTTGCTCTTAAAATAATTATTGACAATATGGGTTACATCTGTCCAGACCGAATGGGCAAGGCAGCTCCCGATATGCTCGCAGTTCTGGGCCTGCTTGTCGCAGGCAATCAAGTTCAGATCCTCGCCCGCCGCGTCCAGAATTTCCTTAACCGTCAGGCTTTCCAGCGGTTTGGCGAAACAGAACCCGCCCCCCGGCCCGCGTACCGACGCGACAATCCCCGCCTTGCGGAGCTTAAAGAAAATTTGTTCCAGAAAAACCGAGGAAATCTCCTCTTTTTCCGACAGATTGTTAATCGAAACAGGGGCCCCGCTCTTCCCCAGAATTGCCAGAGCCAGACTAGCCCTCAGCGCGTAACGGCCGCGTGTTGTAATTCTCATGAAAATCCCCCTGCAAGCGTCTGCGAACCAGCTATTAGACATAGCAGCCAGTAACAGCGGTTGGTTGTAAATTATAAAAATAGTAATATATCAGGAAAAATAATACAATAGTTTCCGATAAAAATAGCAAAAGAAGCTTTTCCAGGACAAACCGGGCCTGGGGATACCCGGCAATCCCATATCCCGGTCCGGAATTTGGGCGCATCCGCCCCTGCGGGCCGGACCGGGCTATACGCTTGTATCTTTTTTGCCTGCGGCAAAAAAGGATACCGCTTCTATCCCTTGCGCTGCTGTAAAACGGCATCCCTGCCGTTTTACAGCTTTGAGTTTTTGCGGGGCAAAAACTCATGAATCG
>JAIRZS010000024.1 GCA_031267115.1 Treponema sp. | reverse complement strand
TTTTTCAGCATATTCCCCAGAAGCCGCCCGAGGCCGTTTTTGACCGCGTGGGCGCCGAAGGCGCAGATGACCGACGCCCCTTTTTTCCGGGCCGCGGCGATTTCACCGGCTATTTTTTCCGCCCGCTCTTCCAGCGCCGGGGGAACCGAGCTTCCGGCTTCGGCTGCCGCGGCGGCGGTTTCGATTTCAACCTTGCTGTACCGTTCCTTTAAGGGATCGCTTGTAAGGCGTAAGCGGTCGAAAAATTTCTTTCCATCAATTTCCATTTTTTTTCATTCCCATCCGCAGAGTTTGGCAAGTTCGCCGCCCCAGGAAAAGTCGGGAATAAGGATATCCGCGCCGCCCAAAATAAGCCGTTCCCGTTTGGCGGGGTTGCGTCCGTAACGCCGCTTTTCATCGCTTAACACGCCCACGGCAAAAAAACCGGCTTTTTTCGCCTCCCGCATTTCCACCGGGCCGTCGCCGAAGACGGCCACGCTGCCTTCCTTGCCGCGTCCGCCGGCAGCCCTTATTTCCGCGATGATGTTCCGTACAACGATTTTTTTGGGATCGTTTTTTATATCTCCCAGGGAACCGTGTATGCCGCCGGTAAAAAGATCGGCGTAACCGAGGAGCCGCGCTTCCCGGCGCAGATCTTCTTCGTCCGTACCGCTTGCGAGGTAGAGTTTCGTTCCGGCGGCAGCGAGCTTCTTGAGAAAGTCAACGGAACCCTTGACGGTCAAATCCCCGGTTGAGAGTCTGCCTGACCCGGCATCCCTCAGCCGCTTTTCCATCGAGGCAAGCAAAGCCCTGTTGTAGACGCGTTTGTATTCTTCGGGGGCGGGGACTTCCTCTTTCCGCACATAGCCGAAAGCGATGACCAGATCCCGCAGTTGGTACATCTGGGCCAGGGTCTGGATGCCGGTGGTTTTTTCAATGAGCGATGAAACGGCGCTGTGTACGCGGGCGAGTTCGGCGCCATTTATCCGGGGAGCGCCGGTCCGGCCGATCTTCCCCGACACGGCATCCACCATGACGGCGTTCATCACTTCTTCCCAGCCCTGGCGCAGCACGGAAACCGTTCCGTCATGATCGAAAATCGCGGCATCGGGAAAACCCCGCCGCTGTCCCGCGCCGGCGTTGATCACCTCAATTTCCGTTCCGGGAACAAAGCGGCCAAGCCCCTCATCACGGGCAAGACGGGGATTGTAGTTAAAATCCCCTTCCTCAGCCAGGGCAATGACTTCCCCCATTTCGGGATGGCCGGCTTCAAAAAGCTTTCCCAGGGAAACACCCGCGGAAAAGGTTCCCACCAGAGCCGCGTCCCCGAGGGACAGGCCCGCGCCGCGGGCTGTTACCAGCCCGGCAAGGAAAGCATCGCCCGCGCCCACGGTGTCGATTTCTTTCGCTATATGGAGGCTGTTACATTCGGCGCAGCCGGTTTCATCCTGAACCAGGGCCCCGTCTTCCCCAAGGGTAAGGATCACCGGAAGCCCCCACTGTTCATAGAGCCGCTTTGCCGCGAAACGGGGGTCCGCCGCGTTTTCGGGGGACACGCCCTGGGCCGCCAGTATTTCACCGGCTTCCCTGCCGTTGAGCTTGCGTATAGTGTGATTGTAGTAGTTGTTAAGTTTCCTGCAATCCGAAAACCAGAGGACTTTATCCCGGTTTTTTTCGATGAGGGCGGCAAGTTTTTCCTGAAAATACGGCGAATGCAGGCCCGACGGAACCTGTTCGTTTACAATGACGCAATCGTATCCGCCAAGCCCGGATTCCAGAAGATCGAGAAGGGTACCGGCTGTTGTATCGGCGGGACGGTTTGTATTCCCCATGTCATAGCGGGGCAGTTCCTCCCGGCCAAGGTATATTTTGTGGTATACATGGGTCTGCCAGTTATCATCCTGGACCAGGACGCCCCCGGCGCCGATACCCTTTTCCGCAAGGAGGCCGAGGATCATTTTACCCCAGCAGTCGTTTCCGATGACGCCGTAGAGGTCTATTTTCCGGGCGCCGAGACCGGCGCAGCCAGCCGCAACGTTTCCGGCGCCGCCAAGGTCCTGTTTTGACTTAAAAACAGAGTACGACCGGAGGCCTGTCTCCACCGAAACCTCGGCGCCTTCTGTGCCGGTAAAATAATACAGATCCAGACAGATGTCCCCTACGACCGCGATCGAAGGGGGATTTTTATACGGAAGGACGCCGTGTATATCCATGGTTTTATACACCCCAGTCTGCAAACGATTAGAACACTACCGTAGACTGGATTATCCTTACTGTCAATATGCCGCATAGGAGGTTCTTCATGAACTTTATCATAGACGATCTAATTTCTCGACCTTCGCGGGTCCAGTTATCCTTTTATGCCGGTCATGGTTAATCCGGCAACAAAATGACGATTCGCAATCATAAAAACAGCCAAAATCGGAATTGAAGCAATGAACGAAGCCGCCATGGTAGGCCCGTATCGCAAGGTATTAGAATCGGTAAAATACGCTATGCCAACCTGTATGGTACGCATTGCTTCTTTATTAATCGCAATTAGCGGCCACATAAAGTCATTCCAGACACCCATAAAAGAAAAAATAAAAAGCGCCGCATAGGCGGGTATACAGTTAGGGGAAATAATCTGGAAAAGAACCCTGAACCGGCTCGCTCCGTCAATAAAGGCCGATTCGTCCAGGTCTTTTGGTATTGAAAGGAAAAACTGCCTGAGCATAAAAATTCCAAAAACTGAAATTAATTTTGGTACTATCAGGGCGGCGTAGGTATTTAAAAAACCAAGCCTGCTTATAATAAGATAAAGGGGGGTTATTAAAACATAGCCAGGTATCATCATGGTACCAAGAAATATCATAAAGATGACATTTCTCCCGGCGAAACGTATCCGTGCAAAGGCATAGGCAGCCAGGGTTCCTATAAGAAGCTGGCCAAGGGTTGACACAAGGGATACAAAAACGGAATTAAAGAGCATGCGTACAATTGGCACAAGGCCGACAACCTGCCTGTAATTTTCCAGGGTAGGCGGATTGGGTATCCAATTAGTAAGCCATATCTGCTCCCTTACCTTAAATGAAGTAGATATCATCCAGAACATGGGGATAATCATAAAAAACCCCAGGGCGATTAATGCTGCCGACAGAATCAAGTTACCGGGTCTGTATTTTGAGTGAAGCATACCATCTCCTAATAATTCGATCTGTTCTGTATCTGCATCTGGATGAGCGTAAGGATGAAAATTACCCCGAATAAAAGCCAGGCAATGGTTGATCCATAGGGCAGATCAAAAGATACAAAAGCCGCTTTATATATCATATACACAACAACATTGGTTGCCCCCACGGGACCGCCGCCGGTCATGACAAATATCTGATCAAACACCTGAAATGAATTGATAATTGAGGTGATAACAAGAAGCCACGAAGTATTGGCGAGAAGGGGGAAGGTTATCCGGAAAAATTTTTGCAGCCCGTTTGCGCCTTCAATCGAAGCGGCTTCATAATAATCAGTTGAAATGCCCTGAAGAGCCGCGAGGTAGATCACCATGTGGTACCCAATCCATTTCCAGACGCTCATTATTATAACCGCCAAAAGCGCGAATCGGGTATCCCTGAGCCAGGGTATGGGGTCTATCCCCAATAATCCAATAAGCCGGTTAAAGAGTCCTGAGGCATCGGGGTTATACATCCGGCTCCATACTTTACCGCATACAATAGTCGAAAGAACCACGGGAATAAAGAACATAGATCTAATAAGGCTTTTAAAAATGATATTACGATTCAGAAGGACCGCCAGTACGAGTCCTATGGCCATCTGAAAAAAGACGACACTGAAAGTATAGACCATCGTATGGGAAAGAGAATCCCAAAATTCA
>JAIRZS010000019.1 GCA_031267115.1 Treponema sp. | reverse complement strand
AATTCCACGCTGCTCCCAATCCGGTAGGCCCCGGAACCCAGGACCATAACTCCCCGGCCCGCGGGGCTTACATCGTCCTGCAGGGCCCCTCCGGAGGCAGCGCCGCTCCCCGGCCCCGGAGTGGCGTAACTCATATAGAGGTAGTTGGTCTTTGCCGGGTATTCCGCCGCGAGGGTGTCTATCTGTTTTACCGAAGGCCGGATACGGTAGTTTTCCCGAAGCCGCCGTACCTCCATTTCCTTTATCCCGATAAGCCGGCCTATACGCTCGTCGCTGAAACCGGCGCGTTTCGCCCCGGCAAGCAGCTCGCGGTCAATAGCGGTAATACCGGCAATGGCCCGCAGGGATTTTTCGACTTCCAGCACATTCGCTATTTTGTATAAAAACCACCTGTCGATTTTGGTAAGGCGGTATATCTTCTCTACGGACCAGCCTTCCAGCAGGGCGCGGTAAATGATAAAAACGCGGCGGTCCGTCGGTTTTACCAGGGCTTCCCGGAGGTCTTTTACCCCCGAGCCGCAGTACACGTCGTCCGCGGCAAGGCCGGGAGCGCCGCTGCCGGTCATGCGCAGGGCTTTTTGCAGGGCTTCCTCGAAACTGCGGCCTATGGACATAACCTCCCCCACGGACTTCATCTCCGAACCGATGCGGAGGTCCACATTTTTAAATTTCGCCAAATCCCAGCGGGGTACTTTTACCACGCAGTAATCCAGGGCGGGTTCAAAACAGGATTTTGTTACGCGGGTAAGGCGGTTCTCGATGTCCGCGAGCGAATAGCCCAGGGCAAGCTTTGCCGCCACAAACGCAAGGGGGTAGCCCGTCGCCTTGGACGCCAGCGCGGAACTGCGGGAAAGCCGGGCGTTTACTTCGATAATGCGGTAGTCTTCGGAAAGGGGGTCAAGGGCGTACTGTATGTTGCACTCGCCGACTATGCCCAGATGCCGGATAACTTCGATGGAGATTCTGCGCAGCTTGTGGTACTCCCCGTCGGTCAGGGTCTGCGAGGGCGCGACAACAATGCTTTCGCCGGTGTGGATTCCGAGCGGATCGAAATTTTCCATATTACAGACAGTGATGCAGTTATCGTACACGTCCCGCACCACCTCGTATTCTATCTCCTTCCAGCCGCCGAGCCATTCCTCCACCAGCACCTGGGGCGTGTGCGAGAAGGCCCGGTCGCAGCGGCGGCGTATCTCCCCCTCGTTCCGGCAGATTCCGGAACCCGCGCCGCCCAGCGCGTAGGCCGCCCGCACCATTACCGGGTAGCCGATCCCCGCCGCCGCCCCAGCGGCGGCTTCCGTGTCCGTAACGGCGGCGCTGCGGGGCGTAAGGGCGCCTATCTCGTTGAGCCGGTCGACAAAGCGCTGCCTGTCCTCGGTATCCTCAATGGCGCTTACCGGCGTGCCAAGAACCTTGACCCCGTATTTATAGAGTATCCCTTCCTTTTCCAGGGCCACCCCGCAGTTCAGCGCGGTCTGCCCCCCAAACGAAAGCAGCAGGCCGTCGGGCCGCTCCTTTTCGATTACCTTCCGCACGTATTCCGGCAGTACCGGGAGAAAGTAAGTATGATCGGCCATTCCCTCGCTGGTCTGGATCGTGGCTATGTTGGGGTTGATAAGTACTGTTTCTATCCCTTCTTCCCGCAGCGCCTTGAGCGCCTGGGAGCCGGAATAGTCAAACTCCCCCGCCTGCCCTATCTTGAGGCCCCCGGAACCAAGGACCAGCACTTTGTGAACAGTATCCCTGTTAATCATGGCTATTCCTTCCCCCCTTTCCGGCTTTTTACCTCGTCCAGGAACCGGTCAATCAAAAATTCCGTGTCGCGGGGGCCTGGGCAGCCTTCGGGGTGGAACTGCACCGCGCAGAAGGGATCCCGGACGGAACGTATGCCTTCTATAGTACCGTCATTCCCGTTGAGGAACCACGGCTCCCAGCCCGAAGGCAGTGTTTCGTTCCGTACCGCGTAGCCGTGGTTCTGGCTCGTGATATAGCAGCGCCGGGTCCCCGCTTCCACGCAGGGCTGGTTCTGGCCCCGGTGGCCGTAGGGCAGTTTGTAGGTATCGCCCCCGGCGGCCAGCGCCATGATCTGGTTTCCCAGGCAGATGCCGAAGATAGGCTTTCCCGAAAGAAAGGCCCCGCGCGTCATCGCGATAGTCCTGCCGCAGGCCTTGGGGTCCCCGGGGCCGTTGGAGAGAAAGAGGCCGTCGTATTCAACGCCCGACAGGTCGTGGTCCCAGGGGACGCGCACTATTTCCACGTTCCGCGCGAAAAGGCAGCGGAAGATATTCGCCTTGGCCCCGCAGTCAACCAGTGCTATGCGGAGCGGCCTTTCCCCTCCGGGCGCGGCATTGCTGCCGTCAGCCCTGCCATCGGCAAGGCCGCCGGACTTGCCGGGGTAAAACACCTTAATCTCTTTCGGCGACACATCGTCCACCGGGTGGGGGACAAGGCCCGACTCGAGGGTCACGTCTCTGGCCCCCTCGACAAGTATCTTCCCCATCATCACCCCCTGCTCCCTCAGCCGCTTGGTAAGGAAGCGGGTGTCCACGCCATAGATGCCCGGCACATTGTTCTTTTCAAGCCAGGCCGAAAGCGACGCGCCCGAGGAAAAATGGCTCGGCTCCTCGCAGGCCTCCGATACAACAAAGCCCGACACCTGGACCCGGTCCGACTCAAAGTGGAGAGGTATGCCCTGCCCGTCAAGGCGGGGTTCCAGCGTTTTAGGCTCCAGCGCCACCCCGTAGTTTCCCACGAGCGGGTAGGTGGACACCAGTATCTGCCCCAGGAAACTCGGGTCCGTGAGCGACTGCGGGTACCCGGTCATCCCGGTAGTAAAGACCACTTCCCCCGCCTGGGACCGGG
>JAIRZS010000007.1 GCA_031267115.1 Treponema sp. | reverse complement strand
TCCTTCATTGAGGCGACGGAGATTTCGCGGCAGATGATACGGATTTCCGCAAGGGAGAGCAGGGAGGCGGCCTCGTCGGGGGGCGGGCCGAAACGGTCCAGGAGTTCGGCGTGGAGGCTTTCCAGCTCGTCCTTGCTTTTGACGGCGGCGATTTTCTTGTAGACTTCCATTTTTTCCTGGGGACCGTCTATGTAGCTGTCCGGGATAAAGCCGGAGTATTCCAGTTCCAGCAGGGTTTCGTTTTCCGCCTCGTAGTGCTCGTCTTCCAGCCGGTGTATGGCTTCGTCGAGCAGGCGCAGGTAAAGGTCGAAGCCGACGGAGTAAATGTCTCCCGACTGCTCGCGGCCCAGGAGGTTCCCCGCCCCCCGGATCTCCATGTCTTTCATGGCGATCTTGAAGCCGGAGCCGAGTTCGGTGAAGTCCGATATTACCTGGAGGCGCTTCATGGCGACTTCGTTCAGGGCTTTGCCGCTGGGGTAGAAAAGGTACGCGTGGGCTACCCGGTCCGACCGGCCGACCCGGCCCCTGAGCTGGTAAAGCTGGGAGACGCCGTACATGTCCGCCCGGTCTATGATGATTGTGTTTACGTTGGGGATGTCGATGCCGTTTTCGATTATCGTTGTGGAGACGAGTACGTGGAATCCCCCGTGGACAAACCGGTGCATCACGTCCTCCAGTTCCTGCCCGTCCATTTGGCCGTGGGCTGTGTCTATCAGCATTTCCGGTACCAGGTGTTCAAGGAGTATGCGCGTCTCCCTGAGGCTCTCTACCCTGTTGTGCAGGAAGAACACCTGCCCCCCCCGCTCGACTTCGTTCCGTATGGCCTGGGCAATGCGCTCCTTGTTCCATTCCCCGATCACGGTTTCAATGGGATGCCGGTTGCGCGGGGGGGTGGCCAGGAGGCTCATGTCGCGAATCTTGAGCAGGCTCATGTGGAGGGTGCGGGGTATGGGGGTGGCGCTCAGGGTAAGGCAGTCTACGTTGGTTTTCATTTCCTTAAGGCGTTCCTTGTCCTTGACGCCGAAACGCTGCTCCTCATCGATAACCATAAAGCCCAGATCCCTGAAAACAACATCCTTCTGGATGATCCGGTGCGTCCCTATTAGTATGTCTATCTGCCCGTCTTTTACCTGTTCCAGAATCTGCCGGATGTTTTTTCTTTCAACAAAGCGCGACAGCATTCCTATGTGTACCGGGAAACGGGAAAACCGCTCCTGGAAATTCTCGTAGTGCTGTTCGGCAAGTATTGTGGTGGGCGCGAGAAAAGCTGTCTGCTTCCCCCCCATCACGGCCTTGAAGCAGGCCCGCATCGCGACTTCGGTTTTGCCGTAGCCCACGTCGCCGCAGATCAGCCGGTCCATGGGGTGGGGGCTTTCCATGTCCTCCTTGATCTCTTCCACGCAGCGGAGCTGGTCGGCTGTTTCCTCAAAGGGGAAGGCCGCCTCGAACATGGTCTGCCATTCGGTGTCCCTGGGGAACGGGAAACCCCGGGCGGCCTTTCGCTTTGAATAAAGCGTTACCAGGCGCTGGGCAATGTCCTCGACGGATTTGCTTACCCTGTTTTTCCGGTTTTCCCAGCTTTTGGATCCGAGCTTGTCCAGCCGGGGCGGGGAACCTTCATTCCCGATATAGCGCTGGACCATGTTCACCTGCTCGATCGGTACAAATACTACTTCGTCGCCCAGGTATTCGATCTTGATATAGTCCCGCTCGTGCCCCAAAGCCTTGATGCGCTCTATCCCCTTAAAATGCCCGATGCCGTAATTAACATGAACTACATAATCGCCCGGGTTCAGTTCCACAAAGGTGTCGATAACCGCGCTCTTGACCTGCCTGAGCGACCGGGGCGCGCGTTTCCGGCGGCCGAATATCTCGTTTTCCTGCACCACCATGAGCTTTACGGAGGGCAGCGCGAAACCCGAGGAAAGCGGCAGCGCTTCTACTGCCGGCATCTTTCCCTTTAGCGCGTCCCTGTTCATGAACAGTTCCCGGATACGCTCCGCCTGCATTTCGGATTCGGCGGCGACTACCAGCTGCCATCCCTGGCCGAGCAGGCTGCCGAATTCCTCGTTCAGGTAGTCGATGTTCCCGAAGAAACTCCGGGGAGGCTCGCAGCCCAGGGGAAGCCGGGCGCCGGAAGCTTCCGCGCCCTTCTTAAGGCTCATAAACGAAACGGTCTTTTCGGCGCGGTTTGCCAGTTCATCAAAGCGGAGCAGTATGCGCGAGGGCAGGGGAAGTTCGCGGGCGCCGCCGGCCCCGGCGCAGGCCTGGCGGTAAAGCCCGCCGTATTCCCGTTCAAGGGACTCCTGGGCGTTTTCGAGGCGCTCCCGGTCCAGGTAAAAAACAACCGCGTCCGGGCCAAGATAGCCGGTTAAAGCCGGGGCGGCCCCGTCTCTGGTTTCAAAGGCCAGGGGGAAGAGCAATTCCTCCCCCGCGGTGGTACGGCGGGCCATCAGATCCTCGAGGCAGGCCCTGCCGTTGCCAGTAAATTCCGCGGCCTCTTCAAGTGTCCGGCCCAGGGCAAGTATACGCTCGTCGGTCCAGACTACTTCTTTAAGCGGGCGGATAAGCAGGCGGTCCGGCTTTTCCTGCCTGCCCTTTGTTATCGTAACCTGATCGGCGGGGTCAAAAAACCGGATGGATTTAACCTTGTCGAAATCAAAGAGGACGCGGACCGCAGCCTCGTCGCCTCCCATCAGTATATCAAGCACTTCGCCGCGCAGGGCGAATTCCCCGTGGATCTGGACCCGGGGTACCCTGGTATAGCCGTAGCTTGCCAGGGTCCGGGCCAGGGCCGGGGTATCAATGGTATCCCCGGTTTTCACCTCGATGAGCAAGCTCCGCATATACTCCGCCGGCGGCAGCGGGGTAAGAAAAGCCCGTTCCGGGACCAGGACTATACCCGGCCGCCCAAGGGCCAAATCGCTTAGTACCCGGGTCCGCTCCCCGAATACGGCGGACAGCGGGGCCATTTCCCGGTAGGCTATGGTCCCCCACCAGGGGAGGATCGCCGCCGGCGCCCCCAGGGTTTCCAGGTCCCCCGCAAGGTCCTCCGCCTCCCGCTCTGTGGGGGTGACAACCAGGAACAGGCCCGGAGCCGCTGAAAAAAGCCGAGCCAGGAGGAAGGCGGTATAAGACCCTTCAGTCCCTTCCAGTTCCAGGGGGAATTCCCCCCTTTTAAAGCGCTCAAGGACCCTGGCAAACTCAGCCGAAACGTCTATTTTTGAAAGTGATGCCGGAAACGATAAGGTATTCATGTCGATCTGCCGATCAGTATACTATAAAACTATCTTTTTATTAAGGGCAGGGAACTTTAAGGGGCAGAGAGCGCCCGCGCCCGTTACCCTGCCGGAGCTTCCGTGGGGCTTCGCAAGGAGCTTCCCAAGGGGGCCGGCACGCCGGAGTTGTATGTGAGATGGAGTTGTACCGTGACTGGAAATAAAAAGCCTGCACGCGCGGGTTGTCGTTCGCGGCGTTTTTTGTGCCTGTGCTGTATCTTTGGCGCGCTTGGCGCCTTCCCGGCCTTCGCCGTGCAGAACATCGATCTTACCATCCGTTTTTTTGACAAGCGGGTCTACTATCTGGCCGAGGCCCCCATCCTCGTTCAGGTAACCGTCGCCAACAACGGGCCGGAAAGTTACAGCTTCCGTCTTGCCGACGACCGGGCTTTTTCGGTCGATTTTGACGCGCGTACTGTTTCAAACAGATCTCTGGAAGCCGCGCCGCCGCTTGTCCGCAAAAGATCGGGCTACCAGCAGGTTTTTTTCCGGGAAGTCGCGGTAGAAAGCGGCGAATCTTTTTCCTTTGTGGAAGATATACGGGACTATGTGGATTTCAGGGACAGCGGGGCCTACGTACTCCAGGCGCGGCTCTTCCCCGGCCTTTACCGGGGGCCTCTCGCGGCTCAGGATGCCGTGGACGGCGGCCTCACGCTGGAATCGAACCGGCTTTCGCTCAATCTGCGCCCCCCCTCGGTCCCCGGCCCCGGCGGCATCCCCCTGGAAATGGATGTAGAAACCAACGCGGTACTGGTACGCGAAAAACTTTCCCCCGACGAAGTAGTGGACTATACGCTTAAGGCCCGGCAGAAATCCCAGTGGGAAAAGTTCTTCCTCTACCTCGATTTGGAATCCCTTTTATCGCGGGACAGCGTCCGCAGCCGCCAGTGGAGGGCGGAATCCGAAGAAGGCCGCCGCCGCATGGTAGCCCGGTACCGGGACGAACTCCAAAACGCGGTAATAGACGGGGATATCGCCACCATTCCTACCGAGTACAGCATTGAGCGGACCAGCTATGACGCGGAGGAAAGTACTGTAATAGTGCTTGAAAAATTCAGAGTACCGTCGGGCAGCTACACCGAGAGGAAACGTTATACCTATACCCTGCACCGCAGGGACAGCATCTGGGTCATTACCGACTACGTAGTACTCAACCTGGGGACAGAATGAAAGTAATGGTAATTTGCGTTTCCCCTGAATCTTTCGGAAGAATCGCCAAAACCTCCCGGCTCCCCGCGCCGGTCGAACTTATCCGCTACAGCCAGGTGCTTAAAGCCATGGACAATATCGAGGAGGTAGACCCTTCTGCGATTATTATCAGCGCGTGCGATTTTCCCCGGCACTGGAAAACCATAGTACAATACGTGCGCCAGGATCGCTCCAGGAACCGCTGCCCCATCATCGTCCTGCACGGCGATAACTTCAGCGCGGAAGACGCCGCCAAGGCCTACTTTATCGGGGTAAACGCCATGGTACCGGATTCCCTTCCGCCCGAGGACAAAGCCGGGCGCATACTGGACGTACTCTATCACTATACCGGCGCGGGCGGGCAGAACGGGCCGCGTACCGTTTACACCCCGCCTTCAGGGTAAACCTTTCAGGCAAACCGCCCCGCGGATTTGGGCGCACCCGGATTCGAACCAGGGACATCCGCCGTG
Organism: Treponema sp.; assembly: GCA_031267115.1. Lineage (GTDB taxonomy): Bacteria > Spirochaetota > Spirochaetia > Treponematales > Breznakiellaceae > JAIRRR01. The sequence continues at coordinate 310 of JAIRZS010000007.1, read as the reverse complement.
TAAAGACGGCGCTCTAACCAGCTGAGCTATGCACCCGCTCCCCAAACATACCAGCAAGGGGAAAAACTGTCAATACCGCGCATTGCCTCAAAATTAATCTAGCCGAAAAGGGGGCGGTTCCTCAAAACCAAATCCTGGCCGAAATCAGACCGCTTCGGCCTGATCAGCCTCCTGACATGGGGGCTGTTTCACTTTGTCCTTTTCCCGGTTTAGTTTCAAGAGCCGTTCCACCGCCCGGTTCAGCCGGTTATTTAGATCCACCGGATTGCTGCCGCTTTTCCGCCGCGTCAGTTCCGCCTTGCTTTCCTCC
>JAIRZS010000349.1 GCA_031267115.1 Treponema sp. | reverse complement strand
GGGCAAAAAAGATACAAGCGTAAAGCCCGGTCCGCGCGTCGCAGATGCGCGGATGCGCCCAAATTCCCGATTAAATATTATGCAGGCGTCTAGCCAAAAGTCCGCGGATTTATTATATTTACTAATATGATAGAAAAGGTAAGAATTGCCTTTTGGAGATAACATGCCCGGTGAAAAGAAGAGGATATATCTGGATTATAACGCGACTACCCCCCTGAAACCGGAGGTCAAGGCTGCGATGATCGAGGACCTGGAGGTGTACGGAAACGCCTCCAGTATGCATGCCGACGGCCGTCTGGCGCGCGCCCGTGTGGAGGAGGCCCGCAGGGCGGTGGGCGGGCTTCTGGGGGCTGCCCCGGATACGATTGTCTTTACGTCGGGCGGCTCGGAATCGAACAATACGGTTTTTCAGACTATGCGGGACCTTGCCCTGGGGGAAGACGGCAGGATACGCCCCGGCGCCCGGAACGAGATTATTACCACCGCTATCGAGCATCCCTGCGTGTTCAGTTCCGCGGAATTTTTAAAATCCCTGGGTTTCAAGGTAACTTTTCTGCCGGTGGACAGGTACGGCAAGCTGGATATTGGCGCGCTTAAGGCTGCCCTGTGCGAAAAAACGCTTCTGGTGTCCGTGATGATGGCGAATAACGAAATCGGCACTATCCAGGATATTAAGGGGATAGGGAAGCTGGTAAAGGAGGCGGGCGCGTGGTATCACAGCGACGCTGTCCAGGCAGTCGGGAAGATACCGGTAGACGCCGCCGATCTGGGGGTGGATTATATGACCATGTCCGCGCACAAGATCTACGGCCCCAAGGGTATCGGGGCGCTCTACCTGCGCAAAGGCGCGCCGCTGCTGCCGCTCATCCACGGGGGCCACCAGGAAGGCGGGTTCCGCGCCGGGACCTACAACAACACCGGTATCCTGGGTTTCGGGAAGGCGGCGCTGCTGGCGAAGGATAATGTGGAAGAGTATGGCCGGGCCATGCGCGGGCTGCGGGACCGGCTCAGGGACGGGCTTGCCGCGAGGGTGCCCGATATCCGGATCAACGGGCACCCCGAAGACGTGCTCCCCAATACCCTGAATGTCTCGTTCCCCGGCGCCGAGGGGGAGTCGATACTGCTCGCCCTGGATCTGGAGGGTATTGAGGTTTCTACCGGCTCCGCCTGCGCGTCGGGGAGTCTTGAGCCTTCCCATGTGCTGCTTGCCATAGGGGCGGACCCCTTTCTGGCCCACGGTTCCATTCGCTTTAGCCTGGGCTGGCAGGTAAGCGAGGCGGATATTGACTATGTGACGGAAACCCTGCCGCCTATTATCGCGCGGCTCAGGGCTATGTCTACATCCGTACCAAAAGAGCCTGCCAGGGCGGGTTGAAACGCCGGGCTTTGCGGGAGGATTTTAGGAGTAGCGTTTATGTCAGACTGGTTGTATTCAGATACGGTTAAGGATCATTTTACCCATCCCCGGAATGTGCTGTTCGATGACGAATCCGCTTTTCCCTACAATGCCCGGGGGCAGACGGGGAATGTCAAGTGCGGGGATCAGATGCTGATGCTCCTTATCATTAAGGATGATATTATTACCGACGTGCGCTGGAAGACCTATGGCTGCGCGAGCGCCATTGCCTCTACCAGCATGCTGAGCGAAATCATCAAGGGGATGAACATTAAGGACGCGTATACTATCAAGCCCCAGGATCTGGTTGACAAGCTGGGCGGCCTGCCCGATTACAAGATACACTGCTCCGTGCTGGGCGACAAGGCGCTGCGGACGGCGATTGACGACTACCTGGGCAAGACCGGGAGAAGCGGGCTGTTCAAGGAGCCGTCCGTTGAAATTTGCCACTGCCTGGGGATTACCGACAAGGATATTGAGGACGCCTATAACCACGGCGCCCGCACCTGGGAGCAGCTCCAGGAGGCGACCAAGATCGGCACGGGCTGCGGGAGCTGCAAGGAAAAAGCCCTGGAACTCCTGCACGGCCTGACGCACATTTACGGGGCTTAGCGGCTGCCGAGACTAAAAAATATGCTTTGGAATTTTACCGCAAAGTCAAATCGAACCGAATGTTCGCAGTCAAAGAAGTGAGCAAAAACTTATTCGACTTATTCGACTTTGTGGTGGTTCCTTTCAAAAAAATGCCCTGCACACGGAATGCGCCCGGATAAAGGCTATTCACAGCCTTGAGCTTTTTGGTAAGATACAGACTGCGGACAAGACGGTATGACGGGCAAACAGTCGGAACGGCAGAAACAGATGCTGGATATTATCGCCAGCGAAAAGCGGGTAGAAGTTGCCCGGCTTGCGGACCTGATGGGGGTTTCCAGGGTTACCCTGCGGAAGGATCTGGACAGGCTGGAAGAGAAGGGGATACTGAGGCACGAAAAAGGGCAGGTGTTTCCCGGTTCGAGCGACGACATGAACAACCGGCTTACCTATCACTACGAAACAAAGCGCAGAATCGCGCAGGCCGCCTGCGGCATGGTGCAGGACGGCGAAGCGGTGATGATCGAGTCCGGGTCCTGCTGCGCGATTCTTGCCGAAGATATTGTCCTTAACAGGCGCGATACCAGGATCATCACCAATTCCGCTTTTATCGCGGCGTATATACGCAAGCTGCCCCAGGCAAAGATACTGCTGCTCGGCGGGGACTACCAGAACGACGCCCAGGTGATGGTCGGCCCTATTGCCCGGCAGTGCGCCCAGGGCTTTACGGTGGACAAGCTCTTTGTCGGGACCGACGGCTTTTCGGAAAAGACGGGCTTTACCGGGAAGGACCACCTGCGTTCGGAAACTGTGCGCGATATGGCAAGGCAGGCGGCGCGGGTGATAGTGCTGACCGAATCGGAGAAATTCCTGAAGCAGGGCCTGGTGCCGCTCCTGCCTTTCAGCGGCATCAGCCAGGTTATTACCGACAGCGCGATCCCCCCGGAAAAAGAACGCTTCCTCTCCGGGCGGGGGATAGATGTTCTGAAAATCCCCCTCTAACCCGCTAATTGTTAATCTCTAACTGTTAACTGTTAACTCCGGGCCCCGCTTCCACGGGGATAAAGGCGAAGCAGTCCACGTCGAAGAGGCCCATGTCGGTTAGCTTAAGGTGGGGAATCACCGGCAGGGCCATGAAGCAGAGGGTCATAACCGGCTCCACTTCTTTTCTTACCCCCAGAGCTTCCCGGGCTTTTTCGTGTATGCCGGTAAGCTTTTTGTCCACCCATTCGCCGTCCCTGTCGCTCATGATCCCCCCGAGGGGCAGGGGCATATCTTCGATAACGTCGCCGTCCTTTGCCAGGGCCGCGCCGCCGCCCAGGGCGATAAGGTGTTTCACGGCAAGGGCCATGTCCCGGTCGTTCGTGCCGGCGGCGATAATATTGTGGGAATCGTGGGCTACGGAAACCGCGATAGCGCCGCTTTTAATGCCGTAGCCGCGGATAAGGCCTATCCCGACAGAGCCGGTGTTCCGGTGCCTTTCTACCACCGCAAGTTTGGCGATATCCTTTGCGGGGTCAAAGACAAATTCCCCCGCGTCATTGCGCGTAACTTCCGCCCTTCCCTTGCCCGTTACCACGCCGCCCTGCATTATATCAATGACATGGACGGTATCCGACGAAAGGCGGAGCGCCAGCTTTTTGGCGGAAAAATTCTTTACCCTGAAACTGCCCCGCAGTATGCGGTCGTCGGCATGGGTAATTTTAGGCAGATACTTCCCGTCCCTGGCCGCGGGCTTCCCTTCGATAAAAACCTCCGCCGCCCTGAATTCTTTCAGGTTGTTGACCAGGGCGAAATCCGCCCGCAGCCCCGGCGCGATTGCCCCCCGGTCGTAAAGCCTGAAACATTCGGCCGCGTTCAGCGTCGCCATTTGTATCGCCGCCATGGGATCGATCCCCGCCTCGACGCAAATCCTCAGGTGCCTGTCCAGATGGCCTTCGGCAAAAATGGTTTTGGGCTGCAAATCGTCGGAACAGAAAACGCAGCGGCGGCTGTTTTGGGCGGTAATGCCTTTAACCAGATTTTCCAGATCGCGGCAGGCCGAGCCCTGGCGGAGCAGCGCGTACATGCCGCGCGATATTCTCTCGCGCATCTCTTCCAGCGTCGAGCATTCATGATCCGTATGTATTGACGCCGCGGCGTAGGCGTTGAGGACCTTGCCGAGCAGGGCGGGGCTGTGGCCGTCGACGATTCTGCCCCGCCGCCTGGCCAGGAGCAGTTTGTCCACCGCGTCCTTATCGGCGGCGATAACTCCGGCGTAGTTCATAAATTCCCCAAGCCCCAGTATCCTCTTGTCC
>JAIRZS010000274.1 GCA_031267115.1 Treponema sp. | reverse complement strand
CGGGCGGCGTCTTCCGCCCTCAGCCTGGCCTGCTCCAACTGCCTGATAAGCTGTTCCTGTTCGGTGATATCGTCAATCTTGACAGTTACACAGACAAGCTCGTCCCAGGCGTCCCATTTGTAAAAAAACGAAATGCGGCAGAGCGCGCCGTTGTTAAGCGCCTGGGCGCGGCATTCGTTTGCCCTCATCTGGTTCCGCCGCCGGCTGAACGGCAGGGGGCTGTCTTTGAAGACAAAAAGATCCCTGATGTGTTTATTCTGCAATGTTTCAAGGTCCGTGTTGAGAAAAGCAAGAGCGCCTTTGTTTGCGTAAAATACATCGCCCTTCTCGTCCGCAAAAAGATAAGCCCCCCCAAACTGGGAAAATGTCAGTTCCGCCATCTGAGATTCCGAAACGATACAGACATTGAACTTCCTGAAAAATATATAGAAAAACACCAGGGCCGCTGTCTGGGCAAGGCAGCCGGCAGGCCGGCTGGAGGGATCGGCAAAGCGCAGGAGAAAAAGGTAAAGGCCGGTAAAATACACCGGGCAGACCAGAAAGGCGGTCAGCTTTTCCCGTTTATAGCCGGATTTATAGGCTATGACAAAGGTAACGGTACAGCAAAAAAATATCACCGCCGCGTGGTAGGCGAGGTACGCGTAGAAAAAGATGTTTTTTCCGGAGACGATTACGAGTTTTCCATCCTGTATTTCCGGGCTGATAAAAAAACCCAGGCAATGAAATACCAGGAAAATAAAATAAAACGCGATAAGGATCCGCGCGCTGTATACGCAGATTTTTATTTTCCTCCCGATTTTGGCAAAAGCGCCGGCAATTACCGCCAGCAGCCCCGAGGCGGCCGCTTCGGCGACAAAGAGTCCGGCCAGTCGGAGGGCCGGGGCAAAGTCCATATAACAGATCCAGACGGAAGCGGTCCAGATCATGGATACGGCGCTGAACAGGTAGATGACAAGGCTGGATTTCAGGGCCTTCCGGTTGTCGTACAGGGCGTACAGGCCGATGGCGAGGGCCAGGATAAAAGCCGCGGGTAAAAGATAAAGTATCATCATAGGCAAAAACCTGCGTCCTCAAAAATTGATGGAAGCCGGTATACGTCCGAAACCCCGTCCACCAGTATTCCCCCCATGCCCAGTTCCAGGGGCAGCGCAAGATCGATGTCGTAACGGTCCCCTACGGAAATGCAGCTCCCGGCATCCGCGCCCAGCAGTTCTACTGTTTTCCGAAGGGAAAGCTCGCTCGGTTTTGAGACAAGGCAGGTATCCAGCCCCACAATGACCGGAAAGCAGTCCTCTACCCCGAGACAGGCAAGCGTCTTTCCGGCGACCTGTACGGGGTTATTTGTATAAAGGCCCAATGAAAAGCGGGCGGACAGGCGGAGCAGGGCCTTTCGCAGTTCCCTGTCCCTGCGGAGGAATAGTTCCGGCCTGTAGAGTTCCTCCCGCCAGCGGATGGTCTCCTCCATGCTGACGCCGAAACTTTTAAATATGTTGCCCAGGCTAAGCTGGGCGCCCCTGTTTTCTTCCGCGTGTTTTTTACGGTAGGCGGCGACAGCGTCCTTCATCTCGTCAAAGCTTATTCCCCGCTTTTCCGCAAGTCTTTTTATGGGGCTTTCGATCTGGAAACGTATGTACTCGTCATGGGTATAGAGGGTATTGTCCATGTCAAAAACAAGGGCGGACGCTTTCTGCGGGATTAGAAAAATCTTCACCAAGCCCCCTTGACGGTCAATTGATCGCTAAAAGTTTTTCTATTACTTCTCTGTTATCCAGAAGTGAGCTTAGGGACTGCCCCTGATGGAGCCTGGAGATGGTCTGGGCAAAGAGCTTTGTAATGTTTACGCTGATATACCACTCGCGCTTCAATAGTTCTTCCTGGTAAATGGCGTTGGTGCCGATGATGCGGTAAAAAAGCCCTTCTTTATAGGCGTTGTCAAAATACTCAATCGCGTTTCCGGAAAACAGGGGAAGGCTTATGGCGCAGATAACCTTTCCCGCACCCTGTTCCTTGAGGAAGCGCATCGCCTTGAGCAGGGTACCCCCAGTGCCGAGCATATCGTCAGCCATAAAGACCGTCTTGTCTTTTACATTCCCCAGCAGCTTTATTTCGGAAATATTGTTGTCCATCGCGTCCTTTGTTACCTTGGAATAGTCGCGCTCCTTGTAGAGCAGCGCCAGGGGCTTTTTAAAGGCGGTGGCGTAAAATTTATTTCGGTCTACGGCGCCCGTATCGGGGGACACCACGACAAAATCCCCCTGCTGGATTTCAGGGAATTTCGCGAGCTGCCGGGTAATCTGGTAGCTTGCGTGAAGATTTTCCAGGCGCATAAAGTTAAACGCGTTTCCAATTTCCCGCGAGTGTATGTCCAGGGTAATGACTCGGTCCACTCCGAGGCTTTCAAGGACAAGGCCCACGCGTGCGGCGGTAACCCCCTCGCGGCCTTTTTTCCGGTGCTGCCGCGCATAGGGATAGATCGGAACAATCAGCGTAATCCTGTCCGCCCCGGCCTGTTTTACCGCGTCCACGGTTACGAATATCGTCATCAGGTGATCGTTAACCGAAAGGCTTTTAGTCAGGGTGCCGCCGTTGAAATTAACCGGGTAGTGGTTTTCGGGGTCCTGGATGATATACACATCCTTGCCCCGGATCGACTCGAGAATCTCCGACTTAATCTCCCCGTTGGGGAACATGGAAAAACGGGCCGGTACCTTGATCCGCAAAGCATGGGAGACGGGTATGTTTTTTGCGGCATCCCCGGCGCAGGAGGATGCGTCATTCAGAAAGCTTATATGCCGGATTGCCGTACTGGCGTCTATACTGTACTTTTTTGCCAGGGCCGCCGCGGTTTTGCTAAACTTGCGGTGATAGTACCGTTTCAAATGGAATATCACCTCGTCGGCAAATACCTCTCCGCCGGGACACGCAAGAACGGCAAGATTAGCGGGGCTGGAATAGTTCATCTAGAGCCAGAATACCAGAAAATACCTCAGTTTTCAAGTATGGTAATCTCTACCCTGCGGTTGCGCCGCCTTCCCTCTTCCGTGGCGTTGCCGGCGGCCGGGCGCTCGGCGCCGTAGCCCCGTATGATGACCCGGTCGGCGCTCCTGGCGCCCTTGCCGATAAGGTAGTCCGCCACGGCGGCGGCGCGTTCCTGGGACAGCTTTTCGCGGCCGGCGGCGGTTCCCGCGAGGGCGGTATGCCCGGCCACCTCAATGTCGCGGCCGGCATAGCGCCCCAGTATTTCGGCAATCCTGTTAAGCTTGTCCTGCTCCTGCGCCATTAGGCGGGCGGAGTCCGGGAGGAATTGTATGTCTTCAAGGCTTAAGGTAACGCCCTTGCTGTCTATCCGTACCGAAACATCCTCCACTTTCAGTTCCTCGATAGCTTTGGCGATCTCCCCGGCGATCTTTTCCCGGTCCATAGCCGCCGCTTCCAGAATCTCCGCCTCGGCCTCGCCCCGGTATTCGACTGTCCGGCCATTCGCGAGTTCGAAGGCCATGGTAAATTGTTCCCGGTAGGAACGGGGCTGCCCCAGTTCGCGGTCCCAAAATATTATCTGGTCCGAGCTTCCCCGGATGCGGCGGGGCCAGAGCTGCCCCCTTGCCTCCGGCGAATCGTTTTGAATACGGTACTTTACTTCTATGGCGGGATAGAGGCTTCCCTTCCATTCGCGTTCGCCCAGGTAGCTGTAGTGCGCGGTGAACGGGATGCGGTAGGGATCGGGAACGCCGAAAGTGTCGCGGAAATCGTGGGCCTCGTGGCCTTCCGCGGTCCAGGTTTCGCCGGGTTCGATGTTCCCGCGCGGGAACACCGGCACATTCCGTACTACGGGCATAAAATATTCCCGGCCTATGTAGACATAGCCGAGCTCGTCCCGGTCAAACACGGAATGGTATTCCCTGGCCCAGGAGAAGCCCCGGTTTTCCCCGGCGGTTCCGGAGGCCCGTGTGCTTTCGGCTGTATCAAAAACAGCGCTGTGCCTGGCCCTGCCGCTACCGGAAAGGCCCTCTATGGTTACGGCAATGCGGTTAAGTATCAGGGCGCTGTGGCTTAGGCGGCGGTCAATGTAGACATCTTCCCTCACCGTAGAGAGGATGCGGTATTTATCGCCGGCCCGGTGTTTGTAGAAAAATTCTTCCGCCCCGGAGGGAAGGGGGCAGGACAGCAAGGCAAGCAGCAATACTGCTGCGGAAAAAAGGCGTTTCATAAGAGGAGCGCTTCCGATACATTTTTCATGGTCAGGGCAAGCTGTTCCGTGAAAATCCCGTGTTTGGCGGCAAGGGCGTCCGCGTCCCCGGACCTGGCGATTTCTTCGATACGCGCGGCGGTATCCGCTGCGTCCATTGCCCCGATGATTCTGAACGCGCCTTTAATGGAATGAACCAAAAGCGCGTACTGCTCATAATCGGCTTTTTCCAAAACTTCCTGAAGCCGGACAAGCCGCGTTTCGGTATCCTGGAGAAATATCTTCAAAATCCGCCTGTACTTTTCCGCTGTACCGCCGGTATTTACTATCCCCGCCTCAACGTCTATCCCGGGGATATGAGGGAACTGGCCCAAAGCCTGCCGCTCCCCGCTTTCCGGATCGCCTTGTACCTGTTTTTCGCGGGGTATCCATTTTTCCAGGATTTCGTTCAATTCTTGCGTATCGACAGGCTTGGCAAGGAAATCGTTTATTCCGTTCCGCAGGAAAATATCCGAGTTTCTCATAACCGCGTTGGCCGAAAGCGCTACAATAGGCACCTTTTGGGCATACTCCGTTCCCAGGGCACGGATGTTCCGGGCCGTTTCGATCCCGTCCATACCGGCCATCAGGTGATCCATGAAGATCAAATCGTAGCGCGGTTTTTCCAGGCGCGCCAGTTCTACCGCGCCCGGCCCGTCGGTAACCCCGTCTACGGTTAGGCCGTATGGCTGCGCGAGGCCCCGCAGCACGTCAATATTTATCTGCATATCGTCTACCATCAATATCCTGCCGTCCGGCATCCTGGTACGGAACAGCCCCCGCCTGTCCTGGTTCCGGGAGCCGGCAAACTCAAACTGCCTGAGCCTGCCGGCGGTTTCGGCCCCGATAGGCTCGGCGGCGGGAATGCCCTGCCGGATGACCGCGGTAAAAGTACTGCCCCTGCCGTATTCGCTTTCCGCCGTGACGGCGCCGTCCATAAGCCCGGCCAGAGTCCTGGTAATGGAAAGCCCCAGGCCGGTCCCCATGATATTCCTGTTTACCGGATTATCAAGCTGGACGTACCGGGTAAAGATCCTTTCCAGATCCTCCTGTTTTATTCCCTGCCCGGTATCGCTTACCTTAAAGCTCAGTACCGCGTCGCTGTCCCCCTCTCTTTTCCAGCGCACATCCAGCGCCACGTCCCCCCCGTCGGTGTACTTGATCGCGTTGGAAAGGAGGTTGTTCAGTATTTGCTTTACCCTTAGTTCGTCCCCGATAAGCAGGCGGGGGATAGTGTCGTCTATGTCAAGGCTGAATTTGACGGGCTTCGGGCCGATGCGTACCAGGTTAAGGTGGATCGTATCGTTAATAAGCCTCGAAATTTCATACTCAGCAGGAACAAGCGACAGGTTTCCCGATTCTATTTTTGAAATATCCAGAATATCGCTGATAATCCCCAAAAGCACGGAGCCGGAATTGTAAATTTTCTCCAGATCCGCGCGGACATTCCCGGAAATATCCTTTTGCAGCAGTATTTCCGAAAAACCCATTATTGCGGTAAGGGGGGTGCGGATCTCGTGGCTTACCGTAGCGAGGAATTCGCTTTTGGAACGGGACGCCGCCTCCGCCCGCCGTTTGAGTTTGGCAATCCGGTTTATCGCGCTACGGTAGGGGCTAATATCGTTCAGTATAATAACCCGGCCCGCGAGGCGTCTGCCGCGGTAAATATCCTGCCACCTGGCGGAGAAACTCCGCTTTTCAGGGCGGCTTACGGTAAATTCCCCGGTGTTTTGCCGGGGAAGGCCGGGATCGTTTTCCGGAAATTTCCGCCGGACGCCGGGATCGTCAGGCAGGGACAAATTGTCAAGCAGGGACCGGGGGCGCACGCCGTGAATAAGACCCCGGAGATAGGCGGTAAATTCCGGCAGGGTAGTGGAATCTTTGATGCAGGAAAAGCCGGGAAAACAGGCGTAAAACGCGGGATTAACATTGACGATCTTCTGTTTTTTGTCGATAACAATAACCGCGTCGGCAAGTTTGTCCGCCACTGAATCCCACCCCAGGCCGCGCCAATCAAGCCGGCGCCTGTTCAGGATAACAATAGTCAAGCCCAGCAAGGCGATTCCGGCAGCGATAAAAACACCGGCCGCGGGCTGGAACAGCAGCGGTGCCATCGGTTTATTGCCCCTCTTTTTTGTTTCCGCCCAAAAGGGCGTCAATTCTATCTATGGCTTTGTCGTAATCAAAAAGCAGCACGTCCTGTTCAATGTCTTCTATACAGTCCCGAACCTGTTTCGGCAGGACGGCTTCGCCGTATTCGGCCAGCTTCCTGTTCACCAGTTCAGTTTCCATGCCGGCCAGGGCTTCCCTCAATCCTTCAAGGTCCAGGGCGGAAAACATCTTTTCCCTGTCCCATTCCTCTTCCTCGCCCTTGTCTGAAATATCAAGGGTCTCCGCTATTGAATCCCGCAGTATTTGCAGCTTTTCAAGGAATATGCCGGTTTTCTCCCGGATCATAAATATGTTTTCCGCGTGGCCCGCTTCTTCCAGTTCGGCGGCAAGCTCACCGATATAATCGGCGCCTATGCTCCGGGAGGCCCCCTTTATCGCGTGAACCAGGGTGGTGTACAGACCCAGATTCAGCGCGGACAGGGCCGCCTGTATCTGGGGTATGCGTTCGTCCGCGTCGCCGGCAAAAACCGCCAGCACTTTTTTATATGCCTTTAGGGAATCCCCCGCGTTCCGCAGCCCTTCCTGGGCGTTCACCCCATTAATGGAAAACAGCGAGCGGTCTTCCTCAAAATCCCAAAGAATGGGGCTGGAAGACTTTTTCTGCTTTGCCTTGGGTATCCACCTTTCCAGAATATCGTTCAGATGCTTCACCTCGATGGGCTTGGGCAGAAAATCGTCTATGCCGTTCCGGAGGAACATTTCCCGCTGCCCTGAAACAGCGTTGGCGGTGAGCATAATGACCGGCAAAGTGCCGTAATAAGGATCGGCGGCGGCCATTGCGCGGATAGCCGCAGTGGCCGCAATGCCGTCCATCCCGGGCATCATGTGGTCCATAAAAACAATATCGTACTTGTTGTGTTTTACCATTTCTATGGCTTTGGCCCCGGAAAGGCAGGTGTCTATAGTAAGTCCGTAAGGGGTCATCAGTTCTGCGGCAACCCGCAGATTGGTGGCGATATCGTCCACAATCAGCGCCTTCGCGTCCGGGGCGGTGATGCGTATCCGGAAATCGTACAGGCTGTGGTTTATGTTCATGTCCCCGTTGAGCAGGTTGGCAAGTATCGTCGAATAAACCGGCAGATGCACGCTCCCCACATTCCGGTAGCCGGATATGTCCCCTATTTCGATCATAATAACAAGCTTGACCTTTGACATAGCCTGCCGCCAGGCAGGAATACTGCGGTCCGCGTATCGGGAAGAAACAAAGGCGTAATCGTAGTGTTTCCCGGAACCCTCTTTGGCAATGCCGTCAATAAAATCGTCTATATTTTGGGACCTGTCGACGCTTACCCCAAGGTTGCCCATGGCGTCGAGAAACTGTTCCGCGAACATGGGCCTTTCTTCAAGGAGAAGCACTTTTTGTGTTTCCGGGGATTTGACAACCGCCGCCGTCTGCGGGTCGTTATAGCCCTGGATCACCTGGGCGGTAAACACGGAACCTTTCCCGTACTCGCTTTCCACGCTGATATCCCCGCCCATGGCGGTACAGAAGGTCTTTGTAATGGAAAGGCCGAGGCCCGCGCCTTCGACACGCAGATTTTTGTCCAAATCCATGCGGGCAAAGTCGGTGAAAAGGCTGCCCATATCCTCGCGCCTGATGCCTATGCCGCTGTCCTGTACCTTTATTATAAGCCTAAGCTCTCTGGCCCCGAAAATTTCCGCCTTTATATCCAGGAGTATATACCCCTCCATGGTGTACTTTACCGCGTTATTCAGGAGGTTGATCAATATTTGCCTTATCCGCACCTCGTCCCCGACAAGCCCGGCGGGGATACGGCTGTCCACGCTTATGAAAAAATCAATAGGCTTATCCATCAGCCGGATCCGTATCACGTTTGCCACATCGTTGATCAGGGAAGATATATTGTAGAGCTTCGTTTCAATTATTACTTTGCCGGACTCTATTTTTGAAAAATCGAGAATGTCGTTGATAATCGAAAGCAGTGTCGTCCCCGACTGCCGGATGGCGGAAATGTACTCGTATATTTCCTCGCTGATATTCTTGCGCATGATGATCTCCGACATCCCCAGAATCGAATTCATGGGTGTACGGATCTCATGGCTCACCCGGGCAAGAAACGACGACTTTGCCCTGTTTTCATCGTCGCTCTGTATCTTTTCTACGGTAAGCCGGATCAGAAAGTACGCGAGCGTAAGCATTACACCAAAGCCCATCAGGATCGTAAACAGGATCGTTATGTACAATTCCCGGTAATAGTCCCCCTTCGGCGTGGAAATCCCGATAAACCAGTTGTTGTCCATCCTTCGGAAAAAGGTGATTGTCGCGCCGTAGGGCCGCCGGTACTCGGCGGAAATAGTTTCCCCGCCGCCGGAAATCAAAGCGCGCGACAGTTCCCTAAAATCCGGATCGATGTCGGTAAACTTCGCCCCGAGCATCTGGCCGTACCGGTGGGCGACAATCCTCATCTCGGGCGTCAGCAGTATCCCGTAACCGCCCGAAATAATCTGGAGCGAATCGACAAAATCGGTAATGTCGCGGACGCTCACCTCTATTGCCAGAACCCCGTAGATATCCTGGTTTTTTCCCCGCAGCAGCATCGAGGCGGAAATTACCATAGTTTTGGAATAAGATTCATAATACGGGCCGGCAAAAGCCTCCCTGGAAGATTCTTGCAGCAGGGACTGGTACCAGGGCTGCCGGTAGGGATCGAAAGTCGTGGAAAGCAGGCGGGCTTCGTCGCAGATAAAATTCCCCTCTATCACCCCCACGATATTCTGGAAACCCGGAAGGATATCCGGGGACGAACGCGCGGAGTTCCCAAAATCCGCAAGGTAATTCTGGATTTCGGAGAAGGGTATGTTGTTTCCCTTCATCTGGTTCACCGTTATGGATACATTTACAAGACTCGTCGTAATCTCCTGGAATTTAAGGCGCATTTTGTCTTCCGCCGATTCCAGGATCAGTGCAGAACTGTTGGCCAAAAAACGATTCATCCTGACAGCGGTAAATGCGCAGACGAGGAGAATTATTATAACAAACGCAAAAAAAACGAACAGAAGCTGTTTGTAGTTTTCACGGAAAACTTTTTTAAAATTTATCACTTTTTTTCGCCTTTTTACTTTCAAAAGAAACAAAAACCCCCTTTTGTGGAACCCGTGAAGCTGTTTCTCTACTAAATATACTTCAAAAAATAGAAAAATTCCTATAACTCTGTTAAAAATAAGACAAAAAGGTTGAAAACATACCGCGTATCATCTAAATTTCAGGGTATGAGCGACGCAAAAGCTAAAATTGTCCTGGTAGATGATGACATAACGAGTCTGACTCTGGGTAAAAATATCCTGGCGGAGAAATATGATATCATTACCATCCCTTCAGGGGAAAAACTCTTCAAATTACTCGATAAAATCCGGCCCAGCCTGATCCTGCTGGACGTTGAAATGCCGGAAATGAACGGTTACGAGGTACTCAGGGAACTCAAATCAAGGGAAAGGGATTCGAATATCCCGGTAATTTTCCTTACATCCAAAAGCGATCCCGTAAGCGAACTGGAAGGCCTTGACCTTGGAGCCATCGACTATATTTCCAAACCCTTTTCCCCTCCCTTGCTCCTCAAGCGGCTCGAGGTCCACCTGCTGGTAGAATTCCAAAAACAGAAACTCATTGATTTCAACAACAACCTCCAGGAAATGGTCAGGGCAAAAACCAAAACCGTTCTGGACATGCAGAACTCGGTCCTCAGAACCGTGGCGAACATGGTTGAAAACAGGGACGAAGAGACCGGCGGCCATATCGAGCGTACCCAGGATTATCTGGGAATACTTCTGGACGCCATGTGCAGCCGGGGCCTCTACAGGGACGAGGTCTCGTCCTGGGACAGGGATTTCTTCCTCCAGTCCTCCCAGCTCCACGATGTCGGGAAAATATCCATCAAGGACAGCATACTCCTCAAGCCGGGCAAACTCGACGCCGCCGAATTCGAGGAGATGAAGAAGCATACCATTTACGGGGTCCGGATCATCGAAGAAATCGAAAAGAACACCCCGGAAAGCAGCTTTCTTTTCTACGCGAAGATACTTGCCGGAACCCACCACGAAAAATGGGACGGGACAGGCTATCCCAATAATCTCAAGGGGGAGGCAATCCCCCTCATGGGCCGGCTCATGGCAATAGCGGACGTGTACGACGCCCTCATATCCGAGCGGCCCTACAAGCTCCCCTTTACCCACGATGAAACCGTCGAGATCATCCTGAAAGGCAAGGGCACCCAGTTTGACCCCGTCCTGACAGACCTCTTTCTTTCGGTGGCGGATCAATTCTACGAAATCGTTAAGGGGCGGAAAAAGAATTCCTGATCGGTAAAAGGCCTGTTCCCAAAATTTTCATTAGCGGCAATTGGGATCGAACCAATGACACTACGGATATGAGCCGTATGCTCTACCAACTGAGCTATGCCGCCGAATCGCCTGAGCGATACGCTAACTTAGCAAAAACAGCGGGAAGTGTCAAGCCGTATGGGATAGGGCAGCAATCTCATATTTTAATGAATTTGGGCGCATCCGGCCCCTCCGGGGCCGGACCGGGCTATCCGCTCCAACAAAAACGCCTGCGCGTTTTTGTTCCGCTTCTATCCCTTGCGCGTTCCCCGCGCAAGTATTTTTCCGCTTTGACGGCTTTAACCCGCGGGGGTTCAGTAACTTTGCTCTATGGCGCGCAGGGCCAGGGAGAGGGCCCTGTTGACCGGGGTAGGGACCCCGTGTTTGATCCCCAGTTCTGTCACGGTAACGCCGAAAAGCTCCACCTCGGTTTTGCGTCCGGCAAGAACGTCCTGGCACATGGAGGTATAGCCGGAGTCGTTCAGCGAGGCCAGGGTGCTGTACCAGTTTTCTATGTCCTCCCCGCCAAGATCAATGCCGAGCCGGTTTGCGACGGCGATAACCTCCCGCATGGCCGATTCCAAAAGCAGGCGGGCTTCGGCTATGCCCCGGGGGTGATCGCGCTTAAAACAGGCGTAGGGAAGCCGGAGCAGGGCCGAACTCTGGTTGGCGCCCACATTGATCATGTACTTGTACCAGAGGGCGCGTTTCATGTCATTGGGGTGGTATTCAAAGGGAAGGCCGGCGCGGGTAAAATAATCGGCGATAAGCCGGTCCCGTTCTGTTTCCCGGCCTTCCGCGTCGCCGAAATTGACCACCCCGCGCTGGGTAAAGGACGCGCCTTTTCCGGTGTTCTGGCTGTCCGTCCCGATGATCATGGCAAGGGGGAGCCTTTCCCGGCCGTAAACCCCGCCTATAATTTCCTCGCTTGTAATGCCGTTCAAAAGCGAAAGAATAATGGTTTCCGCGCCCATATAGGGGCCAATATCCTTGACAAGCTGTCCCAGGTGGTGGTATTTGCACGCGGCAATGATAAGGTCCGGTTTTTTCCCTTCCGGCGCTTCCCCGCCGGCAAAGGAAAAATCCTGCCGCTCCCCGTTCACCCAAAGCCCGGCTTTCCGGTAACGTTCCAGCCGTTCGCCGGACGCGAGAATCTTCAGCCCGCCGGGATTGTAGCGGCGCAGGGTATCCGCGATCAAAAGGCCGATAGCCCCGGCCCCGGCAACCAGCGTTGAATCAATCTGCTTCATTTTTGCATTGTAGCGCAAAAAAACAGGCCCTGCCTACCGCCCCGCCTTACCCGCATTTTACCCAACCGCGCAAGGGATTGGAGGGGCGCGTAAGACCCGGAGGGTCTAGAGCGTTCTTTGTGCCGCCAGGCGCAAAGAATGGAGCAAAGCGGAACCCCGCAAAGCCCGGTTTCCGGCGCGAAGCGCCGGAAATGCGCCCAATTTTTTTAAAAAATCTTCGTAATGTTAAACTGCTTTCCGGTAATTGGCTGTATTGACGAACACAAAGTAAATGGTATATGTTCCTATAGAACGAAACCAGCGTATAAGGAGACAGACGGAATGAAAAAGATTGTATATTTTGTGCTTGTTTTTTCCACAATGGCAGTATTCCAGGGGTATGGCCAGCATAGGGTAAATGACATAAAGCAATACCAGGGGTGGTATAAAATAAATGTCGAAACGGGCTTGAATGACGATGTCCATTATAATATTACGCAATGCTATCCAAACGGCGATGAATATGTATTGAACAGCAGTGAAAGGCAGCAGCTGCCCCTTCATATAAAAGTATTTTGTATTGCCTTAAGCGAAGAAATTCTAAAAAAACAAATGGAAGACATGACATTTGATGAAGGCGGTATTTATATGAAGGTTATAGGTTTTACTCTTATGATGGATTTTTCAAAGACAGACGATGAAATACTGGAATCCTTTGGGAAAGAAATGGTAAACACGTATAAAGACAGAAGCTGGTAGAAAACAGGGCATTTGAGCCTGTTCCAAAACCCGGTTGGTTTTGGCCAGACTCATTTCCCAAAACTCAAGCTTGTTTCGGGAAATGCTCCCCCGGCCCCCTGCGGGCCTATTCTACTTTGAACTTCGACACTTCTCTTGCTAGCACATCGATGTTTTCCTTGTTTTCCCCGCTGATGGTATTCACCCGGTTTACCGCCACGTTTATCTGGTCCGCCCCGGCGGCCATTTCGTTCATCCCGTTGCTTATCTCCTGGGTTGCCAGTTCCAGGTTCTTGCTCTCCTGTATAACCTGCCTGCTTCCTTCAAGCATCTCCTCGGCGCCGCCTTTGACCATCTGGGTCGCGTCGTTCAAGCGCCCGACAGCCTCCAGTATCTGCTTGCTCCCCGCGCTTTGCTCCTCCATGGCGTTCCGGATATTTTCTTCCTGATCCGATACTGTCTTTACCCCGGTGTCTATGGCCTCGAACTTTTTCAGTACGCTTTCGGTGGATTTGGTTATCTTGTCGATGGAATCCTTTATTTTCTTGAGTACCGTGGAAATTGTCTTGGACTGCTCCCCGGAATTCTCCGCCAGCTTGCGGATCTCGTCGGCCACTACCGCGAATCCTTTTCCCGCTTCCCCGGCATGGGCGGCCTCGATAGCGGCGTTCATGGACAGGAGGTTGGTCTGGCTCGCGATATTTTCCATTACCGAGTTGATCTCCAGAAGCCCCTCGGATTCCCGCGCTATTTCCTGGATGTCCGAGGCCACCTCCTGGAGTCCCGAACGCCCGGCGTCGGAAGCCTCCGACAGGTCTTTTACATTGTCGGCGTTCTTGACCAGGGTGTGGGTAACGGACTGTATGTTGGCGAGCATCTCCTCGATGGCCGAGGAGGACTGGGCGACGCTGGCGCCCTGGTGGTCCACATAGCCGTTGAGTTTGTCGATGTTGACGGTGATCTGTTCCATGGTGGCGTTGGTTTCGGTAACGCTGGCGGACTGGTTGACTATCCTGCCTTTGATGCTCTGGATGTTGGCGGTTATCTGATTGATAGCCGCAGCGGTCTCGGTCATGTTGCTGGCAAGCTCGTTCCCTATATCGAACAGGGACGCCGCCTGGTTTTTAATCGTAATAACGAGGGTTTTGATTTTTTCCAGGGTCGCGTTAAAATACCGGGCCAGGTCGCCGACTTCGTCCTTTGAATGGACATCGACGGTTTTTGTCAGGTCCCCCTCGCCTTCGGATATATCCTTGAGGGTCAGGGCCACACGGGCGATGGGTTTGGCGATGCTGCCGGAAACCAGGAAGACGATCAGCGCCGCGGCGGCGAGTACCACCACCGCGATGATGGCGGTATACCGGATCATGGCGTTGACTTCCTCCAGGATTAAACCCTTTTCCGTACCCAGCATCAGGGACCAGCTTACCCCGGTTTCGCCGATGGTAAAGGGATAGAGGATCATCTCCAGTTCCTGCTTCAAGGACTGTGAATATTCCGAAAAACGGCGTTTCTCTCCCCGCAGTACCGTGTCCTGGGCCGTACCGGCATTCTCGCCGAACAGGGCTCTCTGGCCGTCCTTGAGAAGTTTCCCGATCTGATCGGGAACGACGCTGGCAATGATGGTGCCGTTATCGGAATATACCGTCATGGCGGTTATGTCGCGGTGGTTCGCTATAGTGTCATCCACAACGGGCTGGAGGTACGCGGTATTCACGTTCATGCTCACCCGGCCCACCACTTCGCCGGTCCGGCGGTTAATGACCGGCGCGCTGACCCTGACAGTATAGGTATCTTTGCCCGCCACGTTCTGGGGTATCGGGTTGCTTATACCCTCCTTCCGCGCGTCGGGGCCGTTTATAATAGCCATCTGCCCCGCTATGTCGTCGAATACCAGGTGTTCAATCCGGCCCGTCCGCTGGGTATACCAGGGGGCCCACTGGCCGGCCGCGGTGCAGCCGGGGGTTCCCGCAAAGGCGGAGTCCATCCCCTGGTCTATGGTATCGGGCTTAAAGACCGCGAACATGCCCACTATCCGGTCTTCCGAACTGACAATGGAATGCATGAACTGATCAAAACGGTTGCGCTGCCTGCCTGTTTCGGCGGTTTCATAATCGGCCATGGCCTCCGCCAGGGTATTCACAGTCCGCAGATAGGCCTCGTAGCGCATCTGGACGACCCGGGCCTGTTCCGCGGCAAGCCGCTCCTGGCTTTCTTCCGCGGTAGCCATCTGCGTGGAGGAGGCGAGATAGACCAGCATAGCTGATAAAGACAGCCCGGTTGCAATAACAATTGCGATAACAATTACGATCAAACGGTATTTTAATTTCATAAGTATCCTTCGCGTAAAATAAAATATACGCCATTAGAAAATATTCAAGCGGGAACAAAAGAAGCCCACTTATTTGTTTTATATCAAGTTGAGTGAAAATACAATATCCCGCACGAAATAAATACGTAAAAATTAGTAACTATTCAGTCTATACCTGCC
>JAIRZS010000238.1 GCA_031267115.1 Treponema sp. | reverse complement strand
AAATGGGACGCCTGGGACGAGCTTGTCTGTGTAACTGTCAAGATTGACGATATCACCGAACAGGAACAGCTTATCAGGCAGTTGGAGCAGGCCAGGCTGAGGGCGGAAGACGCCGCCCGCGCAAAAAATATCTTCCTGGCAAATACCAGCCACGAAATCCGCACTCCGATGAACGCCATTCTCGGCATGGTAGAGCTTATCCTGCGCCAGAAAATAAACCGCAATGTATATGAACACGCGATGGGCATCAAACAGGCGGGGACCAGCCTGCTTACAATCATCAACGACGTGCTGGATTTTTCCAAAATCGAATCCGGAAAGCTGGACATCGTCCCCTCGGAGTACCGGTTGTCTTCGCTTATCGACGACTGCGTCAGCATTATCCGCATGAGGATCGCCGAAAAACCTCTGCTCTTTATCGCAAACTTCGACGCTAAACTGCCGGACAAACTTTTGGGGGACCAGGTAAGGGTCCGCCAGGTGATGATCAACATTCTCGCCAACGCGGTCAAGTACACCAGGGAAGGGTATATTATCTTTTCCGTTACCGGCGGAATCCCGCCCTCCGCCGCCGGGCTTGAAGACAGCGCCGGACCGCCGGTCGGGAGCGCCAATGGGCAGGTTATTTTAAAGGTAGAGATACGCGACACCGGGGTGGGGATCAAACAAGAGAACATAGACAGGCTGTTCGAGGAATTCCAGCGCCTGGACAGCCACCGCGAGCATAGCGTCGAGGGAACCGGCCTGGGCCTGGCCATCAGCAGGGGCCTCTGCCGGCAGATGGGCGGCGATATAATGGTCCGGAGCGACTACGGGAAGGGCAGCGTCTTTACCGCGCTGATACCGCAGATGATACTGGAAAACACGCCCATCGCGCGGGTGCATAATCCGGAATCAAAGCCGGTGCTGCTTTACGAAAAGAGGGGCGTCTACAAGGATTCCCTCGCCGCTTCCTTTGAAAGCCTGGACGTTCCGGCAAAGGCGGCAGCGGACCTGGACGCTTCTTTTCAGGAACTCAAAAACGGGCAGTACGCCTATGCGTTTGTGTCCGCTTCTTTTTCCGGCAGGGTTGTCGACTACCTGCGTACCCTTGAAAGACCGGCTGTCCCGGTTATCCTGGCGGAAAGGGGGGAAAGCCCCGCTTCGCAGGAAGCGCCGGTTCTGAACATGCCCGCCCATGTAATCTCTATCGCCAATGTACTCAACAACAAACAGCAGGCGGATTCCCCGGAAAAAACAACGGTGCGCTTTATCGCCCCGGACGCGCGTATCCTCATCGTAGACGACATTCAAATCAACCTGATCGTCGCCCAGGGGCTGCTCTCGCTTTACCATATGGATATCCATACCGCTATTTCAGGGGCTAGGGCGATAGAAATGGTATCGCGACGGAACTACGATCTAATCCTGATGGATCACATGATGCCCGAAATGGACGGCATCGAAACGTCCAGGGCGATCCGCGCCTTGGACAGAAGCTACGCGCGCAGCATCCCCATCGTCGCGCTTACCGCAAACGCCGTATCCGGCATGAAGGAGATGTTTTTAAAAAACGGCTTTAACGATTTTCTCTCCAAACCCATCGAGATACCCAAGCTGGACGAAATCGTAACAAAGTGGATACCCGGAGAAAAGAAAAGAGACCCCGGAGAATGGGAAGGCGCGCACGCCAAACCGGACGAAACGCCCTTCGGGGGGCCGCCCGCTTTCGAAATATTGGCCGCCATTGAAGGGATGGATGTCCCAAGGGGAATAGCCATGACCGGCGGCTCCGAGGAAGGGTACAAGAACGTGCTTTCCGTTTTATACAAGGATATACAGAACAGGGTGCCGATTTTCGAAAAACTGATCGGGAGGCCGGAAGGTTCCCCGCCGGCCCCGGAAGAACTGCCGGCCTTTACCATCCATGTCCATGCCCTGAAAAGCGCCCTGGCCACTGTCGGCGCGTCGGAGCTTTCCAAAAAAGCGGCCGGCCTTGAGTCGGCCGGCAAAGGCATAGACTGCCGGTACATCGCGGTAAAACTGCCCGCTTTCATCCGGGAACTAAAGGCGCTTAACGAAAAAATCAAGGCCGCCGTCATACTGCCGGAAGAAACGCGGCAGAATGCCCGCGATATCGCAACCCTGCTCCCCGCGCTGGAAGAACTCCGGACCGCCCTGCTCGCCTACGATGTGAGCCGGATAGACGCGCTTATGAAACAGCTTGAGGCGGAGGGCCGGTCCGCGCTCAACGAAACGGCCCGCCTTCCGGAACTCATCCTCATGGGCGACTATGAAGAAGCCGCGGAATTAATCGGGGAACTACTTTTGCAAAATCAAAAAACCGGCTAAAATCAGGACATGAATATCGAGCTGTTCGCCAGCCTCGCCGCCGAATTGTGCGCCCACTCCCTGGTCGTCCCCGGACGCCCGCTCAGATGGACCATTATCGCAAATCCCGGCGCCGGGGGCTTTACCATTTCCGGCAGGTGGAAAAAACACCACGAGGCGCTAAAAGCCGCAGTCCAAAATGCCCGTAATTCCAATATGCGGCGCAAAGATTCCCGCCCCTCCCAAACAGCCCTCAATGCGGAGGGGAACCCCGGCGGGCTTTCCGCCCTGGGCCTCGTCGCCACCCGGTGCCCGGGCCACGCCGGCAATATCACCGGCGATCTGCTCCGGGAGGCCGCCGAAACCGCTGCCGGAACGCCCGCCGCCGAAGACGCCGCCCCCTTCCACCTGATAATCTGCGCCGGAGGGGACGGCACGAGCCTCGAAGTCCTGAGCCGCCTCCACAACGCCGATCCCGGACTACAGGACCGTTTCGCGGTCCTCAGGCTCCCAATGGGGACCGGCAACGACGGCGCCGATTCCTGGCAGCTGGCCGAAGCCCTGGAACTTCTTTTCCGGCCCACCGAACTCGTCAGAATCCCCGCCCTGCGCCTCTCCACCGCCACGGAGGCAGAGGGGAAAGGCCCCTTCCTCGCCTTCAACATACTGTCTGTAGGGCTGGACGCCTTCGTCACCCACATGACCAACAAAATGAAGGGAAAACTTCCCGGCGATTCCTACAGACTCTGGGTAGACATAGCCTCCCTGTTTTACGACCGCGTTTACAAGGTAGAACCCATGGAGATACAGATCTTCGCCGGCGGGGAAGAACGGCGAATCCTGCACGAAACGCCGCTGCTCCTGGCCGTCGGGGCGAGCGGCCGCCGCACCTACGGTTCCCGCAAACAAATACTCCCGGACGACCGCAACGTCTGCATAATCCGCCAGATGCCCCTCCTGCGGAAACTCGCGCTCAAAAACCTCATCATGACAGGCCGCCACGCAGACCAAAGCGAAACCCTGCTGTTCAACGCCCGCCAGGTAGAATTCCGGGGCCGCGAACCCATACTCGCCCAGATGGACGGCGAAACCGTGCTGCTCCGGCGGGAAGACTTCCCCGCGAGCATCGAACTAACCAGGCCCGCAATCCAGGCTCTGAAAAAACAAGGCTGACCCGGACCATCCCGAATCCCGCCCGGCCATCAAGGCTTAAGAGGGGGGGCCTGTTACCCAAAGGCGGGCGTCCGTAACAAGCCCGCTTTTCGGCCCCCCTACGGCCAAGCCCGCCTGCGGCGGTCTCGGCCTACCCCCCCGGCGCTTACAGCAAACGCCGTTTTTTGCCGATAATCCTATTATGAACCCTGCCGTCGGCTTCCCGAAAAACACCTTCCTCCTCTTTTTGCTTTTTCTCGCGTTCTGCCTTTCCTGCGCCAGCCCCGCCCCTCCCCCCGGCGAGTCCGCGCCGTTCCCCCGCCCCAGGGCCAGCCTCAGTTTTGACCGCATCGAAGCCGAAAGCCCGGAACGCCTTACCCTTTGGTTCAACCTGGAAGCGGAAAACCCCCGCGGCAAAGACGCCCGGCTTGCGTCCTCCGCCCGGAGCGCGTCGTTCAACGGAAAGACGGTCTTGCCCGGCAGCGCTTTTACCGTTCCTGAAGGCCCTGTAGCGGGCGGCGAAAAACTCGCGGCCCCCCTGCGCCTCGACATAAACGCCTCTGATATAGAGACCCCTAATACAGAAGCAAAAGAACCCCTGAAAAACACTGCGGGTGAGTACAGGGCGGAGCTTGCTTTTGATCTGGTGTTTGACTACGGCGGGGGGGAAACGGAAAAAGTCCCGGTAAAGGCCGCCGCCTCCTTCCCCCTGATCCTCGAACCCGAATTCCGCATCATATCCGTCGCCGTAAAAAAGGCGGAACTTATCGATACCCGTTTCAAGGTAAAAATACGCCTCAAAAACCCCAATTCTTTCCCGGTGGAACTTTCCGCCTTTTCTTTCGAACTTTACCACGGCGGCAGCCTCTGGGCCGGCGGCAGCAGGAAAAACATCATGCTCATCCCCCAGGGGCAGTCCGCGGAAGCGGAACTCCTGCTGACCATGAATTTTATCGACATGCGCCGGGATCTTCTGGACCAGGTAATAGCCATGCAGCAAATAGACTACCGCTTTGCCGGGGAAGCCACGATCAGTACCGGAATCGCTTATCTCCCCCATTTCCGCTGGAAATTCGACCAATCCGGCCGCTCAATAGTAACAAACTGAGCCGGAAAAGGTGGCCGGCATCTTCCGGAATTTTTAACCGCGAAGGCTGAGACATCGAATTTATAAATGAGGCTGTTCCAAAACTTCAGTTTTTGGAACAG
>JAIRZS010000216.1 GCA_031267115.1 Treponema sp. | reverse complement strand
GTCCGGCGCTGCCGGCGCTGCCGGGCTACCCCCCAGGCGGAGGCGCCGGCTTCAGGCTGAATGGCTTATATGCGGTTTAAATGCGTTGTTTTCGATC
Source organism: Treponema sp. (assembly GCA_031267115.1). Lineage (GTDB taxonomy): Bacteria > Spirochaetota > Spirochaetia > Treponematales > Breznakiellaceae > JAIRRR01. The sequence continues at coordinate 4,807 of JAIRZS010000216.1, read as the reverse complement.
TTGACGGCACCCTGGTGAATACCCTGGAGGATATCGCCCTTGCCATGAACACCGCCCTCCTGGAACGGGGCTTCCCCGCCCTTCCCGGCGGGGCATATGCCGGCATCGTAGGGAACGGCATCAGGCGCCTGGCGTATCTCGCCCTGCCCGAAGAAAAGCGGGACGAAAAACTTGCCGGGGAGCTTGCGGAACGGGCCACGCGGCTGTACGCGGAAAAACCCGTGGTTCATTCGCAAATATACCAGGGTATCCTGGAACTGGTCTTCTCCTTAAGAAACCTCAAGATAAGGACCGCCGTCCTGACCAACAAGCCGGACCCGGTGGCGCGTATGGTCATCGACCGGCTTTTCCCCGCCGGGACCTTCGAGGCCGTACAGGGGGAGCTGCCCGGCGTCCCGAGAAAGCCGGACCCCGCCTCTACCTGGGAACTCATGATGCGGCTCGACGTTACCCCCCGGGAAACCATCTTCGCCGGGGATTCCGAGGTTGACCTGGAAACCGCCCTGGCCGCCGAATGTTCGCCCCTCCTGGTAAGCTGGGGTTTCCGGAGCCGGGAAGCGCTTGAAAAAGCGGGCGCGCCCCGCATCATAGACAGCCCCGGCGAACTCCTTACCCTGGTCCAGGAAACCAGGATGTAAACGGGGCTGTTCCGGCAAACCGGCCCGGACTCTGCAATTTGCGTTTCGCCGGTCCTTGAAATTTGACAATTCCTATATGTCCCTTATACTTTAAGTATGAACTTGGAAGATCCCAGAGTGGCGGAAAACATTTCGGAGCTGGCTCGCGCCTTCGCCAAAACCGCCGACAGTATCCTGATTGAACAATTCTTTGCATGCATCCTGACCCCCGCGGAAACGGCGGATATCGCCGCCCGCTGGGCACTGGTTAAGGCTCTGGACAAGAAAATCCCCCAGCGGGAGATAGCCAAAAAATTAGGCCTGTCTCTATGCAAAATAACGCGGGGGTCCCGGGAACTTAAAAAACCCAACTCGGCTTTTAAGCGTATGCTTACCCTTGCCGCGGAAGAAGAACCAGGCCAGGAGTCCGGGGACCTGCGGGAATGAGCCTCCGCCGCAGGCGGGCCCCGAGGACCGGCGGACAGGCCCCTGAATTGTCCTTTGGATAGAAAAGCACGGCTTGCCGCCTGGCTTTAAGATGATGTAACTATTCAGTCTACACCCGCCAATAATTGCCAGGCGGGGGTAGCTCGAAAAAAATGATAGTTTTTTTCGTGCGGAGGGGGTCCGGACCCCCTCGTTCAACCGGATATGGCAAAAAGTCTTGACAAGACTTTTTGCGGAGTGGGGGCTTTAGCCCCCCGACTGAATAGTTACAAAACGATAATATATCCTCCTAACGACTGGCGGGAGGCCGGCTTTTGGCCGGTCTCCCGGTTGGATCCAGGAAAGATGTTTCAAAATCCGTCGTTCCGGAACATCCCCGGCCACTATCAGGCCCGTGCGGAAACTTCAGTTTTTGGGAAAGACTCAAATGACTAAAAACTTAACGGTGGGCAGTCCCGCCCTGCTGATCATCGGTTTTGCCGTGCCCCTGTTTATCGGGAACCTCTTCCAGCAGTTTTACAATATGGCGGACACCCTTATTGTCGGGCGCACCATCGGGGTAAACGCCCTCGCGGCGGTGGGCTGCACCGGGAGCCTTAGCTTTTTTATCCTGGGCTTTGTCGGGGGCTTTACCCAGGGCGCCGCCGTCATAACAAGCCAGAGGTTCGGCGCGGGAGACGAGGACGGAGTGCGGCGCAGCTTTGCCGTGAGCATCCTCCTTTCCGCCGCCATGACGCTGGTTTTAACCGCCGCAAGCGTCATTACCGTCCGGAAATTCCTCGTGCTCATGCGTACTCCGGCGGAAATCATAAACGAAGCCCATGACTACATTATTGTCATCTACTGGGGCATCATCGCGTCGGTCGGCTTTAACCTGTTTTCCAATATGATGCGGGCGGTGGGCGACAGTAAAACCCCGCTTGTCATTCTGGTAATCGCCTGTATCATCAATATTATTCTGGACTTTGTATTTATCCTGGTATTCAATACCGGGGTGGAAGGGGCGGCATACGCCACGGTTATTGCCCAGATAATTTCCTGCATCTTCTGCGTCCCGGTTATCAGAAAAAGACTCGCCGTCCTGAACATAAGGCGGGAAGACTGGCGCTTCTCAAGGGCCGAAGTCTGGCAGCATTTCAAGGTGGCCTTTCCCATGGGGTTCCAGCTTTCAATTATCGCGATAGGGGTAGTGGCGGTACAGTTTGCCCTGAACGGCCTGGGGACGCTGGCTGTAGCCGCCTTTACCGCCGGCGGGAAAATAGAGCAGCTGGGTACCATGCCGATGAGTTCGTTCGGCGCGGCTATGACTACCTATGTGGCGCAGAATTACGGCGCCCGGAAGGTGGACCGTATTCAAAAAGGCATTTTCCAGTGTCTGGTATTCTCCGGTATTTTCAGCGTGATAATCGGAATGATCTTCTTCTTTGCCGGTAATTACCTTACGGCTGTCTTTGTGGGCCGGGAGGACCCGGAAGTAATTTCCCTCGCGCATACCTATCTCAAGATCGAAGGTTCCTGCCTTGTCGTATTGTCCTGCCTGTTCGTGTGCCGCCAGAGCCTTCTGGGCTTAAGCGACAGTTTTACTCCTACCGTGGCAGGGATCATGGAACTGGTAATGCGGATGTTCGGCGCGGTCATGCTGTCAAAGCGCATCGGTTTTGCCGGGGTCTGCTGGGCCGGCCCCCTGGCCTGGCTGGGCGCGGTGGTCCCGCTCTTTATCGCGGCGCTGCTCCACACCAAGCGGCTTAACCGGGAGTCCCTCGCGGACCGCCGCAAACAGAGCCTTTCCCGCTAAGCGGGGGCGTTGCGGGGGTGTCCCCCGCAGAGGGGGGAGCGGCGCAACCGTGTGCGCCGCGGGGGGGACCCTTCCCCCCCGGCTGCAAGTTACCGCCGGGACAGGCCTTTATTCCACTTGGAGGCGGAATACGGCGTTCCGGGTATTGCCGCTTATGTCCTGGGCGATAATCTCTATGGCCGCCTGGCCCCGGGTAAGGGAGATCTCCCCAATCTCGTATGCAGGGCCGGAGGTGTATATCTGCTTCACCGGCACAAGGCCGTTCCGGTACGCCATAAGCACCCCGTCCCTGGCGGAGAATGTTTCGAACGAAAGTACGCCGGTTTCTATACCGTTTACGGAACAGAGAATCCGGTAGGGGGCCAGTGTCGCCGGCCTTCTTTCGCCAAGGGAATCAACCGCATTCACCAGTACCGTGTAGCGCCCCTGCCTTAGGCTCCGCGCCTGGGCCGGGTTTACGGCCTGGCCGTCTCCGTCCCTCAGTTCCACCGCGAGTATCTGCGGCGGGGCGGTGTCCTGCGGGGGGGCAATGATCATCACGGGGTTGATCCAGCGCCGCTCCTTCCGGTCAAAGAATGTAAAATAAAAGCCGTTTTCCCCCGCCATGCCGGATTTCCCCGCCCGCGCGATAAGGCGGCCCCGGCTGACACTCTCCAGCACCGGCAGCGCTTCCGTTTCGTCAAGGCGGCTGTAGATACTGATAAGGCCGTCCCCGTGATCCAGGGCGGCCCAGGTCCCCAGCGGCGAGGGAAGCACGGACGCGCTGTCTTCTATATCGTGGATAAACAGAATATCCGCGTCTTCCGCGGCCCGCACCGGCCCTTCGGTCTCAAATATCGTACCCAGGACAGGCCTGGCTTCCCGGTTCCAGCCGAAGTTGTTTGCCATGGCGCCTTCTCCCGCGGGCCAGTCCATGGCGCGGGAACCGGAAGGCGGCAGCAGAGCCGCCAGTACGAATAATACTCCGAGTCTGCCGAAGAATCCGGCCGGCCCTTTAACGGCAGGGGCGGGCCGCCCTTTTACATGCAGGCGCGGCATAGCTACCTCCTCTCCAGTTTAAACGAGGCGAGCATTTCCCCGCCGCCCACATAAAGCTGGTTTCCCTTCCTGCGCAGGAAAGCCGCCTCGCTTCTAAAGGGGGCTTCCATGACAATCTCTCCGGGCAGGCGTATGCCCACAAGCTTTTTCCGGCTCTCCGACTGGCTCACAATTACAAAGAGCAGGCCGTCCCCCCCGCCGTCGTCAATGCCGCTCACCCTGCCCTCCAGATCGATTTTTATATTGGAACGGCTGCTGATATTGTATACCGCAAGGCCGCCTTCCCTTTCAAAAACCACCCTCCGGTCCTGATCGATAAACGCCAGATGCACCGCCCGCCTGAATCCGCCGGAAATAAATTCATGGTAGCTTACCTTGTAGGAATCGCCCAGTTTCTCAAGGAACAGAAACCTCTGATCGTCATATCCGGAGACAATTGCGAGCTTGGTCCCGTCGCGGGAAATGCGGCAGGCGTAGATCGCGGAAAGCCGGGAACCCCCCGGTTCGAAGAAAAAGACGCGCCTGCCCTCCCGGTCAAGCAGTTCCACGGTCCCGTCCAAAAGCCCCGCCAGAACAAAGCCGGAGGCGGCGTCGATATCCGTGATCGGGGCGGCGAAATCGTATGCCCAGAGGGTTTCCCCCGAAACGTCCAGCGCTTCCAGGGAATTCTGCTCGGCGCCGATCATAAAAAGCTGCCCGTCCAAAAACAGCGGATAGCCCCGGCTTCCCGGAACAACAGCCGCCTGTTCGTCCCGGGGATCCCGGATGTCAATTTCCGAGGGGACCGCCTCGTATTCGGCCCAGTAATCTTCGGAAATGGAGAGCGCGGCCCTTCTTTCCCGGTTTATCGAAAACCTGCCGTAAGGGTCAACATAGCCGAAGCGGTTCCCCAGCCTAAAGGGGAGCAGGC
>JAIRZS010000205.1 GCA_031267115.1 Treponema sp. | reverse complement strand
CCGGGACCGCACGAGGGAATAAGAGCTTTACCCATACAAAACCTCCTGTTAAAAAGCGGATGTTTCGCCGCTTCTATCTATTTGGATGATCCGTTCGACCAGGTGAACGGGCTGTTTATCCAGATAACTACTCTGTTTATCCAGATAAATGCTCCGTTTATCCAGATAAATGCTCTATTTATCCAGATAACTACTCCGTTTATCCAGATAAATACTCCATTTATCCAGATAAATGCTCCATTTATCCAGATAAATGCTCCGTTTATCCGGATAAATGCTTTGTTTATCCGGATAAATGCTCCGTTTATCCAGCCGGATACTCCGTCCATCTAACCGGATGGTTCGGGTAACCCGCTGCCGGCCGCGCCGCGCTATAAGGCCGGAACGGAGAGGCGGTATAATACTGTAAGATTTGGGGTTTTTTGCGAGGAAAGATATAATTATGTTATAAAACGACAGAGAACCGCAGCGTTTATCAGGAAATGTAACTAAACCGCAACGTATGCGGGGTGGGGGGGTTAATAACCGATTTACAGCACACTACCGCGGGGGCGAGCCTGTCCGGGCGTCTGTTGTCAGCCATGCTGGCAGCCATGCTGTGCGCCATTGTCTCCCCCTTTTCCACAAAAATTTAAAATATCATACACTCTTTTACAAACATAGTCAAGCCATATATATACAAATTAGCAATTAGTAATTAGCAATGAACAATGGAAGACGGGAGAGCCGGGAGCGGACCAGATGCCGAATTGCTCACTGCTCATTATTCATTACTTCTTTTACTTATTCGACTTTGCGGTAAATATGGGGCATTATTCCCGCGCAAGGGATAGGAGCGGTATCCTTTTTTGCCGGAGGCAAAAAAGATACAAGCGGATAGCCCGGTTTCCGGCGCGGAGCGCCGGAAATGCGCCCTGAATCCTGAAAAAATATCCCTTAAATTGTTGCCTTTTTGGTGTTTAATTGTTATTTTTATGTTACCGACCGGTCGGTAACATGGGTTTTACCCCCAAAATCTGGCAGCCCGCCCGGTTCTGCGAATATGACGAAGACCGATATTATCAAAGCGGCGTTCCGGGCCTGGGGCCGGGAACTGTACCGGAAAACAAGCCTGTCTCAAGTTGCCCGCGAACTGGGCGTTACTAAGTCTGCATTATACCGGCATTTCAAAAATAAGCAAGGGCTTTTGAATGAAATGTATATCTATTTTTTGGATAAGTACGCGGAAACGGTCAGGGCCGATTATGAAAGGGCGCTTCAGGCAGAGGGCCGCGACGAATGCTACCTTATCGTATCCCGGTCGCTCGTGCGGTTTTACGGCCTTAACCCGGATATCTTTATCTTCTCCCTGATCCGGGTATACGGCAGCCGGCAGCAGGGCGATATAGTTGAACAGCTTGCCCGCCGGGGGGTGGATACACGGCAGCTTCTCAAATTCGAGAAAGATAACCGGCCTTATCCCTATCTGATACGGTTCGTCAGCGTCACCGTTATTTTCTGGATAGCCTATTTTCACCGGGACCGCGCCGATTCCCTGACGGAACAGGTTTTTTTTGAGACTGCGGATGAGGCCGGGGCGCTTGTGGAACAAGAAATTGCCTCTGTGGAGCGGAAACTTGTCGCCGGGCTTGGCCTGGACAGGAGAATGGTAAGCGTTCTGGATTTTGAGGAGCTTGAAAAACGCCTTGGCAGCCTTCCCGAATACTCCGAGGATGACCGGCTCCTCCACGCGGTAGCCGCCGCGGTCGCGGAGGCGGGGCCCTGGAACGCTTCCATGAATATGGTAGCCCGGCGCTCGGGGCTTTCCAAAAGCAGCCTTTATTCCCATTTTGAGAACAAGGGGGAAATGCTGGCCCAGCTCTTTTTGACCGAATCGGACCGCCTTATCGCGTATATCAGGGCAAGCCGGGAAAAATCCTCTCTGGCGGAAGAGCAGCTTTACCTTGTTATGATTGCCGCGGCGGATTATCTGCGTTCCAGGCCGGAATTTCTTGTTGCGATAGACTGGCTGCGCCTGCGGAACCTGAATTTGGGGAAACATGTGTTCCCCCGGTTCTGCCGGATCTTCCAGGGCATAGGGCTGGAAGTATTTGGAGGGGATTCATCCGATTCGGAATCTGAGGCCCGGATGGAGCGCCTGGCCCAATGGGTATTCTTCCTTATTATTAATGTTTTGCTGCGCTGGAAGGCCGGCAACCAGCCGGCAGCGCCGTCCGCTGAGGATATAGCCGCTGTTTCGAACGAGAGCTTCCGGCTGCTTTACAGGTTTATAACCCTGGGAATGAAAGGTTTTGATTTATGAAACCAATTGTTATGCTGCGGTGTTTTCTGTTAAAATGTGCTAAACGGCAAAAAGCCGTAAAAGACCGCGCGTTATGCGGGTCTATAAAAGCCGGCTGCCGGGATTCGGTGTTATACCACGTTTTCCGGCCCGGCGGAGGAGTCAGTGTATGATCCAAAATCTGGAGGGACATCGTCCCAGGCGGCGGCGGCGTTTATGGCCGTTCGCCGGTATCATCAAGCCGCTGTTATGTGCTGCGGCCCTGCTGCTGCCCGCGGCGGGGCTTTTCTCCCAGGAGGCGGCGGCGCCTCCCCCCGAACAGGAGGCGCGGCGTATCAGCGCCGGGGAGGCGGTGGATCTGGCGCTCAAGAACAATCTGAGCCTGGAATCCGCCAGGACGGCGCTGGACGTAAAAAAGCGGAAGTCCGATCTGGTGTGGAACCAGTTCCTGCCGGATCTCGCGGCGCGGGGCAGTCTGGCGCGGCAGAACGAGGAGTCCAAGGGTACGACTATACCTTTTCCCGCCGAAATGGGCGGGCCGGTTACCATGGGGGCTACTCCCCAGTGGGGTGTCCAGGGGAATTTTTCCGCGTCCCTTACCCTGAGCGCCGCGCTGTTCCAGGGTATCAAGACCATAAGGTTGGACTATCAAGCCGGCCGCGTTTCCTACGAAAAGGCGAGGATACAGATGGAACGGGACGTGCGCAAGGCCTATTACCAGATTCTTCTGGCGGGGGAGAATGTCTCCCTGCTTAAGGAAAGCTTTGCCACCGCGGAACGGCAGGTTGCCATGGCCGAGGCGAATTACCGCTCGGGGCTGTCCCCCCAACTGACCCTGCTCCAGGCCCAGGTCTCCCGCGACAATATGCTGCCTACCATTGATCAGGCGGAAAACGGCCTGAAGCTGCTCATGGCAAATTTTGCCATGACCCTGGGCCTTCCCTACGACACCCGGTTTGAGCTTGTTCCGGCGGATAATGTAACGGGTTTCGTAGACCTGGAACTGGACGAGCTTATTTCAAAGGCGGTTCAAAACAAGCCGGATATTCTGGAACTGCGGCAGCAGCTTCTTACCCTGCAAACTTCCCGGCAGGCCCAGGCGCTCCAGCTCTACACGCCCTACCTCAACTTCAGCTGGAATTACTCGCCTACCTTTATGGCCGATCCTTTTAAAGACAAATGGTTTAAAGGAGACAACTGGAGCGACAGGGGCAGTTTTTCCATCACTCTGGGAATAAATTTGAACAGCCTGTTTCCCTTTACCAAGGAAGGCCAGGGGCTGAAAGACGTGGATAACAGTATTCAAACCGCTACCATCGGATTATCCCAGATGAGGCAGGGGACTGAACTGGAGGTTTACAATACGGTACTGTCCCTGGAGAAAACCAAGATTACCATGGAGGCCCAGAATAGAACGGTGAATTTGGCCGAACAGTCATACCGGCTTACCGAAAACGCCTACCGGGCGGGCCTGAGCGATTATCTCCAGGTTCAGAATGCGGAGCTGGAACTGCGGCGCGCGAGGATCGGCGTTTTGGAGCAGCAGTTTAACTATCTTACCGGTCTTATCGATCTTGAATATGCCATAGGGGTACCCTTTGGAACCTTGAGCAACGGAGGCGAGAAATGAAAAAAATTAAAATAAATGTTTTTGCCAAAATCGCGGTACTGGGAGTCCTTGCCCTTGCCGGGTGCAGGCAGGCGGAGGCCGGCGGCCCCGGAAAACCCGGCGGCCCGGGCGCTCCCCAGGAAGCGGCGGTATTCGCGGTAAACACTATCGCTGCGGTACAGGGGCAGATACGGGATTACCTGGCCCTTTCCGGGGATATAGTGGCGGGATCTTCGGTGGACGTTTACTCAGATGTGGCGGGAAAAGTGTCGCGGCTAAGGGTAGCGGTAGGCGACCGTGTTACCCGGAATCAGCCTGTCGCGGAAGTTGATCCTTCGCGGCCGGGCATGGACTATGTAGCAAGCGTCGTCAGGGCGCCTATTGCGGGAACAATTACCTCCCTGCCCGCCCAGCTTGGGATGACGGTGAGCCAGGCAGTGCCGCTTGCCCGGATCGCGGGGGGCAGCGCCCTGGAGATAAAACTCTATGTGGCCGAACGCTTCATCTCCAAGATGGCCCGGGGGCTGCCCTGCGAAATAACGCTGGACGCATGGCCCGGCGAGGTGTTCCGGGGGAGCGTGTCCGAAGTGGCCCCGGTGGTAGACCCCGGTTCCCGGACTATGGAAGTGCGGGTCAATGTGGACAACCAGGGCTCCCGGCTCAAGGCGGGTATGTTCGCCAAGGTGCGGATCATTACCGACCGGAAAGAAAATATCGTAAAGATCCCCTCTTCCGCCATGGTGCAGCGTTTTGGGGAAGACTACGTGTTTACCGCGGAACAGGATTTGGAAGACCCCTCGATACTGGTTGCCCGGAGGAAACTGATTGTACCCGGCATCATAGTGGATGGGGTGCTGGAAGTGACGCAGGGACTTAGGCCCGACGAGGATGTTATTGTCAGAGGCCAGACCCTGCTCGAAGACGGGGCCAGGATCAATATTATTGACCGGGTATCTCCCCTAAGCGAAAATTAGGAGGTATTTGAATATGAGTTTTACAAAAACAATTGTATCGCGGCCTACCACGATATTTATCGTTTTTCTCCTGCTTATCATGCTGGGGGTTTTCGCGTTTATTAATCTTCCAATCGATCTTATGCCGGAAATTAACCCTCCCTACCTGGTGGTGTATACCAGCTTTTCCGGGGCAAGCCCCGAAGAAGTGGAACGAAGCGTAACCCGGCCGCTGGAGGCGGCGCTTTCCAGCGTGTCCGGCCTGGAAACGGTAACGTCGACTTCGTCAAAAGGGTCCGGCATGGTTATTATGGAGTTTACCTACGGTACCGATCTGGTGGACGCGTCCAATTCCGTCCGGGATTCTCTGGAACGGATACGGAGCTATCTCCCAACCGGCGCGGAATCTCCCATGATATTCAGATTCGATCCGTCCATGATTCCCATTATGGGCCTTATGGTGACCGGCAACCGCAGCCCGGAAGAACTGAGGGAAATTACCGAAGACACGATAGTTCCCCGTATCGAGCAGACGCCGGGGGTGGCTACCGCGAGCGTGAACGGCGGCCGGGAAAAGATCGTAAAGGTAGAGATCCCGCAAAGCCGGCTGGAGGCTTACGGTCTTACGGTGACCCAGATACAGCAGATGCTGGCGTCCCAGAATCAGCAGATCGCCGCGGGGACCATCACCGAAGGGGGGCTTTCCTACATTCTTACCACCATGGGCGAGTACACATCCCTGGACGAGATTAGGAATACTGTTATCTCCTACAAGGGAGGTGGAATGACCGCGGAAGGGGTGGAACAGCCGCGTTCGGTATTCCTGCGCGATATTGCCGATGTATACGAGGGTTACCGGGACGAAACCAGCCTGGTTTATGTGAACGGTCAGACTGCGGTGATGATGCAGGTGCAGAAGCAGAGCGGCAAAAACTCGGTCCAGACTGCCAAGGAACTGCGGAGCCGGCTGGTCCGGATTGCCCGGGAGCTTCCCCAGGACATTAAGATCACCGAGCTGTTTAACACCACGGACCAGATTGAGAATTCCATTAACCAGGTAGGCCAGACCGCTGTTTCCGGGGCGCTTCTGGCGATAATTATCCTTTTTGTCTTCCTGCGCTCGGCAAAGCCGACTCTGATTATCGGCGTCAGTATTCCTGTTTCGATTATTGTTACGATTATGCTGATGTACTTTGCCGGCCTTACCCTTAACCTTATGACCTTGGCGGGGCTGGTTCTGGGGGTCGGTATGCTGGTAGACAATTCCATTGTTATACTGGAAAATATCTATCACTACCGGGAAAAAGGGGCCAAGCTTTCTACTGCGGCTGTTATCGGTTCGCAGGAGATGATGATCGCCATTGCCGGCAGCACTCTTACTACTATCTGCGTCTTCGCGCCCCTGGTTATGTTCCAGGGCCTTCTTGAGGTGGCCGGGGAAATGTTCGCGGGGCTGGCTTTTACCGTAGTTATATCCCTTTCTTCATCCCTCCTGGTAGCTATTTTTTTGGTGCCGGTACTGTCGAGCCATTATTTCCCCCTTGTAACCCGGAAACAGAAACCTCTGAAGGGGTTTCTCGCGCCCATAGACCGGGTGTTCGAAAGGTTCTTTTTGGGTCTTGATAATGCCTACCGCAGATCCGTCAACTGGGTGCTGCACCACAAAATTATTACCATTGGAGTTCTTCTTGTCCTCTTCGCGGGAAGCCTCGTGCTTATCCCGGTGATAGGGTGGGTCTTTATGCCGGCTCAGGATCAGGACAGTGTTTCCATTACCGCTACCCTTCCTATGGGAGCCCCGCTTGCGGAAACCGAAGCGACGCTCCGCCGGCTCCAGGTAATTGTCGAGAACGAGGTGCAGGGTTATGAGCGGATAATGCTTAACGCCGGCGGCGGCGGTATGCTCAGCAGTGGCAGCAGCAATTCCGGCTCTCTGAGGATTAACCTTCCGGAATTTGAAAAGCGCATTGATTCCGCCGATACTATTAAAGAAAAGCTGCGCGGGTATTTCAATCAATTTCCCGGGGTGATATTCAACTTCCAGGGAGGCGGTATGATGAGCAGCAGCAACCCTGTTGATGTTGTTGTCCGCACCGATGACCTGGTAAAGGGAAAGGCGATTGCCGAGAGAATCGCCGCGCTGCTGAAAGAGAACATTGATGAAGTTACCGAACCCCAGGTAAGCCTGAAAGACGGGATGCCGCAGATAGAGATTGCGCTGGATCGGGACAGAATTTACGCGCTGGGTCTCAATACCTACACTATCGGGAACGAGATCAAGGCGGCGGTGGATGGCATTACCGCTACCCGCTACAAGTCGGGGGGCAGCGACTACGACGTGGTGCTGATACTCGCGGAGGCGGACCGGAGTACAAGGCCGGCGCTGGATCATATCTTCGTGAACAGCCAGGTGGCGGGCCGCGTACCACTGTCTAACTTTGCCTCCTATGTGGAGGGGACAGGTCCCATGACCATCAACCGCGAAAACCAGAGCCGGGTAATCCACGTTACCAGCGGCGTAGTACCCGGGACCAAGCTCAACGTGCTTGAGGACAAGGTCCGTTCCCTGATAGCTTCGGAGATTCCCGCCGAAGATGATGTGGTTATTGAATATGCCGGGGATAATTCGGAGATGATGAAGCTGATGTTACGTTTTGTACTGATAATATCGGTTGCGGCATGTCTGGTGTTCGGTATCATGGCCGCCCTCTTTGAATCCTTCAAGGATCCCTTCATCGTTATCTTTACCATACCGCTTTCGGTTATCGGCATTGTGGCCATATACCTTATTACCGGTGATACTTTTAACATACTTACCGCGGTAGGGTTGCTGGTACTTGTCGGGGTTATCGTCAATAATGGCATCGTGCTGGTGGACTATACCAACATGCTCCGTAAACGGGGCCTTTCCCTGCACAATGCCTGTGTCGAGGCGGCGGGTAACCGGCTGCGGCCCATTCTGATGACCACGCTGACCACTATCCTTGGCCTTCTCCCAATGGCTTTTTTCCCCGGCGAAGGATCGGAAATGGTGGCGCCTATCGGTAAAACCGTCCTGGGCGGGCTTTCCTTTGGTACTCTGATGACACTGTTCCTGATGCCGACAGTATACTATATTATGAACAAGCGATCGGATCAGCGGATCGCCAACGCGGAAGCCCGCCGGGAGCGTATTGCTGCGGGCATTACCCGGAAACAGGCAAGGCAGCGGCAGGCCGCCAGCGGTATTTCCGGCGGGGAGGCAGGATTATGATTAGGATAGAAATTGTTGCGAACCATTCGGTGGAAGACAATATTCTCGAGGCGTTGAAGGACGAGGGGGTAGCCAAGTTTTACACCAAGTACACCAATGTCAACGGCGTAGGCAGCTGCGGCCCCCGTATGGGGGACGCCATCTGGCCGGAAGAAAATTTCGCGCTGGTTATCTGGTGCGAGCCGGACGAGGCCTGGGGTATTGAGCGGGCGATAAACACGGTCAAGAAGGGTTTCCCCGACGAGGG
>JAIRZS010000136.1 GCA_031267115.1 Treponema sp. | reverse complement strand
CGTCAGCTCCTGGTCTGTGAAGCCGAAGGCGGCCTTGTTTGCCTGGGCGACTTCCTCAAAATTTATGGGCGTACCGCCCCTTCTTTACCTATGAGCGGCGGCCCGCAATGTATTCCCGGACGCCCGCAATGTATTCCCGGCGGCTCGCAATATATTCCCGGACACTCGCAATGTATTCCCGGATGCCCGCAATGTATTCCCAGGAACTCGTAATGTATTCCCGGACGCCCGCAATATATTCCCGGACGCTCGCGATATATTCCCGGCGGCTCGCAATACATTCCCGGACACCCGGAATATATTCCCGATGCCCGGCACGGCCTGCGGAAGATTCACCGCAAAGTCGAAAAAGTCGAAGAAGTATAAGAAGTTGAAGAAGAAAGAACGGAGTCCGCGAATGAACGCTAATTTTCGCGAATGAGCCTCCGCGCGGCAAGCCGCGCGGTATCTTAAGCGTTGCGTTAGTTCGAACGGAGGCACGTTCGATAGGAAGTTTATTATACCGTCTGGTTTAATCCCAAATTTTTTTTGTAAACATTGCGTAATTCAAGCCGGGGCAAGCCCCGGGGTATTAAACCAGACTTTCGAATAAAGAAGAAAAATATTCGCGTTCATTCGCGTCATTCGCGGACAACCCATTCCCCATTCTTCACTCCTAACTGCTCACTGTTAACTGTTAGTCCGTCGCCTGAACCGTCTGGGCATCCCTGGGTTCGTTGTATTCATTTCCCACAAACCCGTGTATTTGTGAAAATGTACTGCCCACCTGCAAAATATTAGCATAATTCAAGCCGCCAAAGTCATTTGCCAATGCCTTTGCCTGCGCCAAATCCTGTATTTGTTGGATTAAATCACTGTTAAGTCCGTTTACGACGCCGCGGTAAATACTCCGCAGCTTTTTCGACTTTGCGGTAAGATAAACAGCGGTAAAATATTATCCGGTTTCTCAATGAAAATAACCGAAAGCAGAAGCGCGTTACCGAGAAAGCCAATACCTTTCCAGCGCGATTCTTCAAGGGAAGAATGCGCGTCATCATACACGGTAACCAAAAACGGGTCCCGGAAAACAAATACGGCCTCCGGTAACGCCAAGCCGTGTTTTTTTAGGTTTCCCCTGCTTTTTTACTCGTTCCAGGTAAACGTCTTGTCCAATAGGGAAAGCATAACGCCTCTCTACATACATAATAATGTCCATAAATTAGGGCTGTCAAGTTATGAGTGGACCAGATGTCGGAGCTCGGTTGCTTTGTTATTTGAACTTCCTCAACTTCTTCGGCTTCGAACCTTTGGTTCGATTTGACTTCGCGGTTAAAAATCGACCGTCGCAAAGGTGCCTGGCACCGAATTTTGAGCGGTGTACAGCCCCATATCTAGTACCTAGGGTCTGACCCTATACCCCGCTTATGGGGGCGCACAGGCGCCAGGCACTAATTTTTTTACTTTTTCTACTTTGCGGTGAAAAATAACGGGTATGTTTCAACTTTGCGGTAAGAAATTCCGAAAAATTAGCAGACGGACTGCGTCTGCCCGCTAATGAACATCAAAAATAATTTTTATACTCTCGTCAATTTTTTCAAGCATGGATTTTGGCATCATGGAAACCAGCGAAATGAAATACGACTTATCAACCTTTATCATTTACCAGTCCCCTTCGCCGGCAAGGTTATATTGCGCGAGTTGAATATCCTCGTCAATGACAGCAGGGTTATCACGGTAAATCTCGTTGGGCCGGGCGGTAATCTCGTCCGCAGGAAGGGGCTTTTCTTTGGGAATTTCCCGCACCGTCACTACCACGGGAGCGGTAAAACTTCGCGGTAGACGGCGGGAAGCCGTATCACGCCGTTTTCGACAATCGACTGAAAACTAATCGTGTTTCTATTCATGCCTAAACTATACACCGTTTCCCCCAAAAAAGGAAGGTAAAGGTGCCAGGCACCAAATTTCTGGATAAATTTTTATCGAGAAAAACGGTGCCTGGCACCGAATTTTGAGCGGTGTACAGCCCCATATCTAGTACCTAGGGTCTGACCCCATACCCTACTTATGGGGGCGCACAGGCGCCAGGCACTAATTTTTCTGCCTGCTATTCAACTTCTTTTACTTCTTCGACTTCGAACCTTTGGTTCGATTTGACTTCGTGGTAAAAAAATTAGCCGCAGGGGGCTGCGGAAGGGGCGTCAGCCGCGCAAGGGATTGAAGCGGTATCCTTTTTTGCCGGAGGCAAAAAAGATACAAGCGGAAAGCCCGGTCCGCGGGCCGTCCTGCCCTGCGGGCAGGTTGGCACGCGGATGCGCCCGGACATCATTGCCAGTACAAACGGCAACTGGTATAGTTTTTCCATGAATACTTTGCCACGATTATCCGTGCGGGAACGGCTCGACAGTATTGCCGCCGGGCGTATCCTTATCCTGGACGGCGGTATGGGGACTATGGTCCAGGCTTACCGGCTCCCCTCCGGGGAATGCCTGTCCGAGGCCGATTTCCGGGGGGACCGGCTCGCGAACCACCCGGTGAATCTTAAAAGCTGCAGCGATGTGCTCTGCCTTACCAGGCCGGAGGTGATTTCTTCTATTCACGAAGCCTACCTGGAAGCCGGGGCGGATATTATCGAAACTTGCAGCCTTAACGCTACTTCCGTCTCCCTTGCCGACTACGGTATCGCGGATCTGGCCTACGAGATAAGCGCTGCGGCGGCGGCTCTTGCGCGGGAAGCGGCGGACAGGTTTTCTACCGGCGAAAAGCCCCGTTTTGTGGCCGGGAGCGTCGGCCCCACCAGCAAGAGCGGCAGTATGAGTCCTTATATTGACGATCCGGGAAAACGCGCTATTGGCTGGGACGAGCTTGAGGCTGCTTTTTACGATAACGCCCGCGGCCTGCTGGACGGGGGGGCGGACATTCTGCTTATCGAGACTATTTTTGACACCCTGAACGCCAAGGCCGCCGTCGCCGCTATCAGGCGGCTGGAATCGGAACGGCAAATTGCCGTCCCCCTTATGATTTCCGCTACGGTCTCCAACACTGCGGGCAGGGTCCTGTCCGGCCAGACTATGGAGGCCTTTTGCGCCTCGATGAGCCACGCAAACCCTTGGTCCATCGGGCTTAACTGCTCTTTCGGCGCGGAAAAACTTATTATACCTATCAGACGCCTTTCGGAAATTGCCCCCTGCCTTGTCAGCGCCTATCCTAACGCGGGGCTTCCCAACCAGCTTGGCGGCTACGACGAAACGCCGGAAACCATGTGCGGCCATCTTGAGGAATACATGGAAGAAGGGCTTGCCAATATTCTGGGGGGCTGCTGCGGGTCCACCCCGGCGCATATCGCCGCTATAGCCCGGGCCGCGAAAGCCTACGAACCCCGGCGCGTTCCGGCGGCAAGGCGGGAAACGGTTCTTGCCGGATACGAGGCCCTGCGCGTAAACAGCGGTACTGCTGCCGCCGCTGTTACGGGCGGCTTTCCCTTTGTCCGTATCGGTGAGAGGGCCAATGTATCGGGATGTAAAAAATTCCTTGAGTTTATCCGGGCCGGGGATTACGAAACGGCGCTGGACATACTCCAGGAGATGGCCGACCAGGGCGCGGCGATCATCAATGTCGGTATGGACGATCCGTTGCTTGACACGGTAACCGTCATGCCCCGTTTCATCAATATCGCCCTGGCGGACCCGGAAATCGCCCGCCTTCCTCTTATGATAGATAGTTCCCGCTGGGAGGTGATCGAGGCCGCCCTGAAGTGTATCCAGGGGAAGG
The DNA here is from genome assembly GCA_031267115.1 of Treponema sp. Classification (GTDB taxonomy): domain Bacteria; phylum Spirochaetota; class Spirochaetia; order Treponematales; family Breznakiellaceae; genus JAIRRR01. The sequence goes on along the minus strand of JAIRZS010000136.1, from coordinate 7,802 downwards.
CCCTGGTAAATTCCATCAGCCTTAAGGACGGGGAAGCGGAATTCCTCCGCAAAGCCTGCGCCGCCCGGGACTACGGCGCGGCGGTAGTAGTGATGCTGTTTGACGAAAGGGGGCAGGCCGTAACTTTTGAGCGGAAAACCGAAATCGCCGGCAGGGCCTACAGGCTCCTGACGGAAGACGGCTTTCCCGCGGAGGATATCGTCTTTGATCCGAACGTGCTTACCATAGTTACCGGGATTCCCGAACACGATTCCTACGCCCTCGCCTTTATCCGCGCCTGCTCGTGGATACGGGAGCACTGCCCCGGCGTCCAGATTACGGGCGGTATCTCGAATCTTTCTTTTAGTTTCCGGGGTAACAGCCAGGTCCGCGAGGCTATGCACGCCGTATTTCTTCATCACGCTGTTGGGGCGGGGCTTACTATGGCAATCGTAAATCCGGGAACGCTCCTCCCCTACGACAAGGTTGACCGGGAACTCCGGGACGCTGTGGAAGACGTGATCCTCTGCGCTCCTGCGGAAACCTGCGGTTCCCCGCCCGCGGTTCCCGCCCGGCCTGCCCAAAACCCGCAGGAAAGGCTTGTATCGCTGGCTGTCGGAATCAAGGACAAAACCTGGGGCGGCGATCCTGCGGGCGGGAAAACGGAGGCCGGCTGGCGCGGCCTGGACGCGGAAGAGCGGGTGTTTCACGCCATGGTCCACGGCATTGATGATTTTATCGAGGCGGATGTCCTGGAACTTAAAAGCCGTTACGAACGCTGCTTCCAGATTGTGGAAGGCCCCCTTATGCGGGGCATGAAAGAAGTGGGCGACCGATTCGGCGCGGGGAAGATGTACCTTCCCCAGGTGATCCGCAGCGCCCGGGTAATGAAAAAAGCGGTGGCCGCCCTTGAGCCCTTTATCCGGGAAGAAAAAGCCCTTGCCGCTTCCGCCGTGGCCGGTGGAAGCAGCGCCAATGTCCCTCCGGGCGGCGCGAAGATACTTCTCGCTACGGTCAAGGGCGATGTGCATGATATCGGCAAAAATATTACGGGCGTGGTCCTGGACTGCAACGGCTACGACATTATCGATCTGGGGGTAATGGTCCCCGCCGAACAAATCGTTGAAAGGGCCGTCGGTGAAAATGCCGCCGCCGTCGGGCTTTCCGGGCTTATCACCCCCTCGCTGGACGAAATGGCCGCTGTTGCCCAGGCAATGGAAAAGCGGGGGCTTAAGATTCCCCTCCTTATCGGGGGGGCTGCCGCCAGCGTTGTCCACACGGCGCTCCGTCTCGCGCCGGAATATTCGGGGCCGGTGGTCTACATTCCCGACGCGGGCCGTTCCACCGGGGCGGTCGGCTCCCTGCTTTCGGACACGGCGCGTTCCGGTTTCCTTGCCGATCTTGAAACCCAATACCGGGAAGCCTTGGCGCTTCACGAAACCATTACGGCAAAGCGGGAACTGCTCTCCTTGGAACAGGCCCGGCAAAACCGTTTTTTCCAGGCATGGACCGCCCCGGAACCGAAAGAAAAAACCATCCGGGAATTTGACCATTACCCTGTAGAACGGGTTATCCCCTTTATCAACTGGAAGGCGTTTCTGAGTTTCTGGGAAATGGGCGCTCCCGTCACATCCGGCGGCGCGGGGCATGATTCCGCGCGGGCCTGTTCCGCGGCGGAAAAACTGCTTGCCGACGCGAAGCTCATGCTTGACCGGATAGCGGCGGAAGGGCTGCTGCACCTCCGGGGGGCTGTCGGTTTTTTCCCCGCCGCTTCGGAGAACGAGGATATTATCGTCTATGAAAACGAAACCCGGAAAGAACGCGCCCGTTTTTCTTTCCTGAGACACCAGGAGAAGAAACAGCCGGGCATTCCCAATCTCTGCCTTGCCGACTTTGTAGCGCCCGCTTCAGGCCCCGCTCCTGTTTCCGGCACCGGGGAAGCTCCTGACTGGATCGGCCTTTTCGCCCTGGGCGCGGGGTTCGGCCTTAAAGAAAACGGGAACGCCTTCAGGGCGCGGCACGATGATTACGGGGCGCTGCTTCTTGCAAGCCTGGCAAACAGCCTTGCGGAAGCCTTTTCCGAAGAGGTGCATTTGCGCGTACAGCGGGAATTTTGGGGCTATAATCCCCCGGCGCCCGGCGGCAAAAGCGGCATACGGCCCGCCTTCGGCTATTCCGCCTGCCCGGACCACAACGACAAACATCTCGCTTTCGCGCTTCTTGACGCGCGGGCGCGCTGCGGGTTTGAACTTACGGATTCGTCCATGATCATCCCGGCGGCCTCGGTATGCGGCATATACATAGCGCACCCCGGTTCGCGCTACTTCGGCGCCAGCTTTGCGGGGGACGATCAGCTTGCGGAATGGGCCAGGCGAAAAGGTATTAGCAAGGACGAAGCGCGGAAACGGATTGGGCGTCTTTAGCCCTCGTTTTTTGCCTTTGCCCGTTTTACCATCTCTTTAAGGATAGCGTCCGTATCTACTTCCCTGTCTACTCCCCGCTGGGGCGTAATCCCCTCGTTATTAATGCTGCGGAAAAGCGGCGCCGGCTTGCTGCCGGTTTCGTACGCCCAGCTTTCCTCGTTGTTGACAAGGAAGTCGAGTACAATTACTACCGCCAGGGTAAAGAAGATAAGGGACGCGTTGTTCCGCTGGCGGGGGCCTAAAATCGCGTTAAGCCGCAGGGAAACAGGGTTCGGCACCTGGAAATTGTAGGCCGCCCAGGGGTTGTCTATGCCTTCGCAGGGGACTTTCTTGGCCGCGCCCCCGGCTTTTGTACCCTTCTCGATACCCCCGGCCACCAAGGTAAGGCATTTGCGCAAAGAACGGATATCGGGGTACAGCGGGGTTATCTCGCTGTTCTGCATCGGAGGGGGGAAGGACGAATCGAATTTGTAATAAGGCAAAAAGAAAAGCCGTTTGATCCAGTAAAGCTCATCCAAAAGACGCCGGGCGTAGTTTGAAGTCCTGGATTCCGAGGTATTTTCCAGTACCCGGCAGTATTCGGACAAACGGGGCAGATACTCTTTCTCCAGGCTGTTTGTAAAGTAATGCCAGTTATTGATGATGGGCCCCAGGGTCTCTTCCAGATTATCCGGGCCTTCGGGCCCGGAAACAACGCCAAAGGTAACCGAACGCAGGCCGTAAAACAGTTCCTGCAATATGCGTATCAGTATTACTATCTGCTGGAGCCCGTCCGATGGGGGAATAAGGGCGTATTCTTTTTGAAACTTGAACACATCCAAAAAATAAGGGTAAAGATCATGCCCCAGGGGAACTTTATCCCAGCCCGCCTGGGGGAAAATGCCTTCCAGTGTTTTAAGCCCCCGGTCCACGGCTTTCCGCTCATTTTCCCGGGCAACTCTTTTCGCGTTCTGCTCTTTGGAAACCGTGTCCTCGTCTTCCGGTTCCCCGTCTTTTCCTTCCTCCTCCTTTACCTCTTCGATTTTGTTTTCTATCGCCTCGTCGGATTTGAGAAGCTCCCCCATGGAGGGCAGCAGTTGTTCCGATTCGGCGGCCCCCAGAAATACCATCAGCCGGTTCCGCCGCTCGGCAAAGAAATCCTCGTAGGACAGCCACCGGTCCGACAGTAATTTCATCAAAAGCGGGTACATCAAATACTGTATCTCTTTTCTGATAAGGTTAAGGGAAACCAGCGCCGTTCTGACCATTTCCTGCTGCTTGTTGATATTTTCGCTGGAATTTTCCAGAAAAATAATTTTATACACAAGCTTATAGGCTTCCCTTATGTGGGTATCCAAATCCAGCTGATCCAAAATAAAAATGGGTTTGTAGATGAGCTTTAGAAGTTCCGCCATTTCCGGTATGGTATTTTCCCTGGGGTGAAGCTGGAGCCGGGACATTTCGTTTGCGATCCCCTCGATCTTCCAGCTGCGCACGGTATCAATAATCCGGTAGGAAAAGCCGGAAACCTTTTTCAGTTGTTCGTTGCGGCGGACATTGGTACGGGGGCAGAGGTTACGGGTATTGGTTACCAGGTTTTCAATGCGCATATAATATTCGCTGAGCCGTTTGGTTATAAACCGGGCGCTCACGAAATCGGGGGGCGGCGTAATGGAAAGGATGGACTTTAACACCTGGAAAGGGCCTTTAATCTCAAACTCGGACTGCCCCATATATCTGTCCATCTTGACCCGTTCACGGTATCCCAGCTTTACGGGCAAAGCCGGATTGTCCGCAGGATCGTAGGCTCTTTCGTTTTTTTTCTGCCTGCTGTTAAAGCCCGGCCCGCCGTCTTCCGGGGCAAGCTCAACCCGGCGGCGCGGCGCGGGGCGTTTCCCGTCCGATTGGCCCGGGGACCTGTTTTGGCCGCGGCCCGCGGCCGGCTGGATCGCCTGGGGTTCGATACCGCGTTCCACCCCTACCTCGCCGCCCAAAACCTGGGCCATCCGTTTTGCCTCATTGGGATCGATGCTGCCCAATCTGCCCCTTACTTTGCCAAGCTCGCCGGGAGCGTATACCGCCTTTTCTTTTGCCATGCTGTTACACCCGTATATAGAGTTTTTCTCCCATACCCCACATATTCCGGATAGAAATTTGTTCTCCCCTTGAATTTAATAACATTCCGTTAAAATATCCAAGGGGCGTGTCGTAGGAAGCCCTGGTGATAATCAAATTCGCCGCCATTTTAACCTGTTTTTCCGGGGTGAAAGTCATGTCTACCATGCCTTCCATATCCTGAATAATCCATTCCGATTCTATACCCTGCGGCATTGTAATCCGTACCGGCGGCAGCGGCGTGAGCTTTCCGTCAACCCACAGGGCATTCTCGTTGTTTTTAAAAGTTTCCCTGGCCTGGTTTTCCGCAAGGGAAAAACCGATACGCCTTCCCGCCGAATCGCGGCCGGTCCCGGTACACCATACGGAAGACATACGGTAGGGGTAGAACCCCTTGAAATCCTGAAAGACGCCGGTTGTCTTCGCGGGGTTCAGGGTAACATAACGGCCGCCAAAAACCATGTCGCCCCTGACCGGCGTTACAGCCTTATAGGCGTAAAGGCAGCGGCGTCCGGAAAAAGGCAGGTTTACTACCATGGGGGTAACGGTTTTCCTGGCCATATCGTAGGTCAGATGCGCAGTCAGGGCGGGCCTTTTTTTAGCGGCCTTGATATCAAGATCCACCCGTACCGAATGGGCGTCAAGCCAGCCGTGGATACGGAAAAAAAAGCTGTAGGACCGGCTTTCTATAGAAGCGTTGGCCAGATTCCTGGGCAGGTGCCAGCCGGTAAAGGGCAGGAATTTAACAAACCGTATCAGGCCTTTCGTTTCCTTGTCGTAAAGAAAAACCTGGGCCGAACGGAAATATTTAGCGTTGAAAAGCACGGCGTACAGGAAAAATTGATCGTCCTGCACCGTGAATGTTTCCCATTCCTTTATCCGGCCGTCTTTTAGCCAGCCGGGAATGGGCCATTTATAGGGCCGGTTTATACCCAGAAGCTCCGTGCTTTCAAAAGCCTGAGTCCAGGTCCCGTACAGTGGTATCCCGTTTTCGACAGGGGCCGCCCTTGGCTCCCGAATTTCCCGTTTATACATAGAATAGCTTTCATTATCGGAATTTGCCGGTGTAAAGTATAGCCTCGCGGACAACAGGGCCGCGTCCGGCTGCCGGTACGCCGGCCCCGGGCCTAACCCCGTCCGCCTTCCGGCAGCCTGCGGGCGGACCCGCGTCAGTCCCGCTTTGGGCTGATGAACGCCTGCCGGATTTCATTGTTGAGCCGTTTTGCCGCTTTGGGCATTTCCAGGCCCGCGTATTTGGCCGGGTCTATCTCGTCCTGCATTCTGATCCGGTACAGATAGCATTCGGTATGGTTATAGTCGTACCAGTGATCATGCTTACCCAGCCCCAGTTTGTCGTTGCCGCCTATGCAAACCGGCACTATGCTCCGCCCCGAGAAAAGCGATATCCGGGCGGCGCCTTTTTTCAGGCGTATTTCCCCGGTGCGGGGAGTCCGGGTCCCCTGGGGAAAGATCACAAGGCAGTTGCCTTCGTTCAGGGAACGGATACAGTTGTCGGCAAGGACATAAATATCAAGATCGCTTAAGATGTAGAGCCGGTTTACCACCCACCGCAGTATTATATTACGTGTCAGGTTCCCCCGGACAATTATATCCGCATTTGGAATCAGCGAAAGTATTAATACCATGTCCAGAAGGGACGGGTGGTTTACCACTACGATTTTTGAGGAAAGATGCCGGAAACCCTCCCGGTTATCGACATCCATCTTTATTGCCCCTATCAGGCACATCATATTGACAAAGAATATCCGGAAAGAAGCGGAAATAAAACGCCGGGCATATTTATTAAAGCGCGTCCTGGGATGAAACAGCAGGGACATAACGGGGAATACCACGATTACCAGTACCATGGTCCCCAGACCGAACATAAAAAAACTCAGCAGTTTTACTATCACCCGGTATATATAGAGCGGCCAGTTGGCAATAGGCGGCGTATTGGGAATAGTACTAGACTCACCGGTCATACTGGACTCCGTAATCACATTAATTACAATCGCAATACCCTGATAAATACCCTAAGCCTAATATAAAGACATTTCTGGGAAAGCCTCTATACTACAGTCAATACAGTCAACATCCGGGACACGGAGAATACCGGGACAGAACCAGGCGTTTTAAAAAAGCGTCCGGAGAGTCCGCCGTCCCGTCCGGGGCGATAACAGGGATCCCGCTTCCCCCGCGGACAAGCAGCGCCGCGAACGCAAGAGGCGCCAATGCCTGCGGGTACGCAGCGGGCAGCCCTTCCGGCCCGGCGCGTGTCCCGGCGAACGCAGCGTATCCTTCGGGACAGGATTCGTCGGCGTAGACCAGCAGCGTTTCCCGCGCAGCCCCGGAGACAACCGGCGCCAGGGCCGCCGTCAGCGCGGTGCGGAACGAGCCGTTTCCCGGATACACCGCGGTATACCCGGCGCCGAGATTCAAGGCAATGGCAGCCAGGGCCGGGGGCGTGTTAAAAACCGAAAGGGAAAAGGCCGCCGGCTTGATATCCCCGTCTTCGGCGAGCATCCGGTTTATTGAAAACTGCCGGGCAAGCTCCCCTCTGAACGAGGCAAACACCAGCCTCGTATCGTCGCCTACAGGCATCACATCGTGGATCACCTGAATAGCCATACGGGATATCTGGCTCAGCCGCCGGCGGAAAAGAGGATCGGTATACTCCAGGGCCGGACTTTCAGCACTCCGGGGTATAACCCGCCTGCCTTCCGCCCAGGCCCGCCAGTCCCCAACACCGGTAAAGCCGGGCGCCCAGGCGCTGAACCTGGCAACACAAACATCCATTTGTGCAAGTATAGTTCCCCGGTTCCGCCCGAGTCAATCTTTGCTAAATCCTGCAAGAAATCAGAATGAACCGAAGCTGTTCCGAAACTTCAGTTCTTGGAACAAGCTCAACGCATAGATTTTTTTTGTTTTGGGCGCATCCGCGCGCCTCTGGCGCACGGACCGGGCTTTCCGCTTGTATCTTTTTTGCCTGTGGCAAAAAAGGATACCGCTCCAATCCCTTGCGCGGGAATAAACCCCATATTTACCGCAAAGTCGAAAAAGTCGAAGAAGTTGAATAAATAGGGGGCAAGGGAAGAAAGAATAGTGCCAGGCACCATTTTTCTCGATAAAAATTTATCCAGAAATTTGGTGCCTGGCACCTTTGCGTTTACCGCCGGATTTTGGCATCGGAGTTTGCCGCAGGCAAACTCCATCTATCCGCCACTGGCGGATAGCAATAAAACCAGCGCCATCCATGGCGCGTTCCCAAACTGAGGAATTTACCGCCGTATTTACCGCAAAGTCGAA
>JAIRZS010000118.1 GCA_031267115.1 Treponema sp. | reverse complement strand
AGCCCGGTCCGCCGCGCGGGCGGCGGATGCGCCCAAATTCAGAATCCGCATGGTAAGATTGGCCGGACGCTGGATAATTTTTCCTGCGGCGTATACGATATATAGTATAAGTTAAGGGTGCTTATGGACGCGCAGATACAGGCCAAGCCGGCATGGCTTAAAAAAAAGCATATTGTCGATCCAAACCAGGATTTTGTGGAAGGGATACTGAAGGAACTTTCGCTCAATACGGTGTGCAGGGAGGCGATGTGCCCGAATTATATGGAATGTTTCGCCCGTAAAACGGCTACTTTCCTGATCCTGGGGAAAAACTGTACGCGGAACTGCAGCTTTTGCAATGTCACGCACCGCGATCCTTTGCCGCCGGACCCGGACGAACCCGCTCGCGTCGGGAAGGCGGCCGCCGGGCTGGGCCTCCGCTATGTGGTAGTGACTTCCGTAACCAGGGACGATCTGGGCGACGGCGGGGCGGGGCATTTTGCCGCCACGGTCAGGGAAATACGGAAGGCCTGCCCCGGGACCGCGATAGAGGCGCTCATCCCCGACTTCCAGGGGGACGAAGCGGCGCTCGCCGCGGTGGCGGAAGCCGGCCCGGATGTGATAAGCCACAACATCGAGACGGTCAAATACCTGTACAGCCAGGTAAGGCCCCAGGCCGATTACCAGAGGTCCCTGGGCGTGATAAAAAACATCGGCAGGCTGGGCCAGGCGATCCGCGCCAAGAGCGGGATTATGGCGGGCCTTGGCGAGAGCAGGGAGCAGGTTCTGGAACTTTTCGGGGATTTGCGTTCCGCCGGCTGCTCTCTACTGACTATCGGCCAGTACCTTGCGCCGTCAAAAAAACATTACCCTGTCAGGGAATTTGTAAAGCCGGAAGTGTTTGACAGGTACCGGCAGACGGCGGAGGGCATGGGCTTCGAATATGTGGCGTCGGCCCCGTTCGTCAGAAGCTCGTATCACGCGGGGGAAGCGCTGGGGCTTTAGCAGACTGACTGGGCTGAAGAACATGTTTTGAGATTTTACCGCAAAGTCAAATCGAACCGAAGGTTCGCAGTCAAATAAGTATAAGAAGTAACAAGGGAAAGGGGTTTTTTACCTTCCTGTTTTGGGCGCATCCGCGCGCCTCCGGCGCACGGACCGGGCTTTACGCTTGTATCTTTTTTGCCTGCGGCAAAAAAGGATACCGCTGCAATCCCTTGCGCGGCTGCCGCCCCTTTTGTAAATTCCTCGGCTATGTATTTTACCGCAAAGTCGAAAAAGTAAAAAAAGGACAAGAAGTAAAGAAGAAAGAACAGGACAGGAAGACACCAGGCTTCGACATCTGGTCCACTCTTGGCTCTCCCATCTTCCATTGTTCATTGTTCATTGCTAACTACTTTTTCAACCTATTCGACTTCTTCGACTTCGCGGTTGAAAATTCTGCGGGTCAAGTTTACCCCCGGCCCGCTTAATCCCAGCCGAAACCTATTCCCGTCATGATGTACGCGGGCGGTATGATCGCCGGGGCACGGTCCCCCAGGGAATTGCCGGAAGCGCTGCCGGGCGGAAGGGCGGGCGACAGAAGCTCCGCCGCCGCCGCAAAGGGGCTTATGACGGTATTGTTGATTTCGTCCACATGACTCATCCCGCCGGCGGCCACGGAGGCCTGCCTTCCGTTGTCAAGGGAATATACAACCCGCCCCTCCTCAACCCGGAGATTCTCCGTATCAAATTCAAAGACAGTTCCCCGGACCGACGCGGTGGCGATAGGGCTTTTGACGGTAAAATCGGTTTTCCCCCCGAGGGGCGGATTCACCTCGGCCCGTATCCTGCCGGTGTGGAGGCGCAAATTTACCATCTCCCCATCCTGGCTTCTGATTATTTCATCCAGGCTTAGGCGGGTCAGGGGCCGCACCATGATAACCGAACTCCCTGTAACGACAACCGCGGTACTTCTAAACCCGGTGGAGACCAGGGTGTTTTTTTCTATACGGTCCCCCGCGGCGGCGTTTACCCAGGCTTCGGAACCGGGTGGCTTAATCTCCACTGCCCCGCTTAGTTCCCGGAAGAAAGCGCCCTCCTGGGCGTAAATGTTCCGGGCGGGAAGGCAAAGGCCAAGCGGCAGAAGGGCCAATACAAATATTTTATACTTCTTCGTCATAAAAGCGCCCCCTAAAAAGAAAGAATCGTTTCCAGAGAAACACGCCAGCGCAGGGGCGCGTCCTCCGCGAAGGCCCTCCCCGACCGGGGAAAAAAGGCGCCTCCGCCCAGGGTAAAAGAAATATCGGAAACCGGCGCCCAGGTAAGGCCGCCGTAGATTTCGGCCCCCAGCAGGGGGGACAGGGAGGCCCCGTCCAGATCCGGATCGTTATAGGTAAAGGAATCGGTTCTGAAAAAGTAGGCCGCCGAAATTTCCGCCGAAAGGGAGCTGAGAATCCTCGCGCTATACCCCCCTTCCGCGAGGGCAAGGCCGGAAAGTTTTGGCCGGAGCGTCTTCCCCTGGGCGATGGTATTTATGGGGAGAAAGGCCCTGACCGTATCGTTCCGCGCCCCGGATGAAAAAACCGCGCCCAGGGACAGGCGGTCGTGCGGGCCGCCGGGGGGGAGCCAGGCCAGGCCGGCGGAGAGGGCGAAACAGAGTCCGGCGTCCCGGCTGTTTTCCTCAATTATTCCCAGGACGCCCCCCAGTTCCGCGTTCATATTGAGGAAAGGCAGGGTAAATGCGGCCAGGGCGTATTGGGAATGGATTTTGCCGTCCGTATTGTTCAAATCAAGCTGTCCCGCGACGCCTAGGTCCAGTTCCGCGCCGGTATTGAGCAGGGACGGGATTTCCCATCCCAGGGAAAAGACCAGCCGCCGGGAAGCGAAATAGACATCCTTGTCATAATACGCGCTGTAGTCGCCGGGGCTTATGGTAATGTAGGCGGTCCGTTTGTATAAAAGCCCGGTATAAAAGGCCCCCGCGGAAAGGCGCGTCTTCCCCGCGTCGAATCCAAGGGCAAGGCCGTCAAAGAGTCCGCTGAGTAAAAGATTAAGCGGTTCCCGGTACGAAAGCCGCCCGGCTTCAAGGCGCGCTCCGGAACCGGACTGCCAGGACAATTCAAACCTGTAGAGTTCCGGGACCGGTTCCCATTCTTCTTCCGAATATTCCGCGGACATGCCCCCGGAAAGGTACATATCCCCGTGTTCCCCCAGGGGGGCGGCAAACCAGGGGACGGCGGTTCCGGTATACTCAATATCCCTGTCCTGCCCGTCCCCGCCGTCCAATGCCGGGAAGGAACGCAGGGTCAGGCCATAATCCTGGGCAAAGGCCGCCCCGGCGCAGATCAGGAGGGCGGCGGCGCGGAGGAGAATTTTTCTAGTCATGGGCTTCGTCCGGCAGGGCGATCCCAGCCCGGCGGTCCAGAGCCGCCGCTTCCGCCGGGACCGATGGCAGGGCCGTATCGCCGGTGTATTCAAGCGCCCGGTTGATAATCCGCAAGAGCCGTTCCCCGGACACCGTCAGGGCAGAATAGGCGCGGCCCTGTATCAGAGCGCGGTGTACCATTTCCCGGTAGCTGTAGCGGGGGCCGGGGAACAGGGTATACATAAGGCCGCCCTTGATACTAAAGGCCTTCATAATAAGAAGGGAAACGCCCCCCAGGGTAGCGGGCGCTTCCGCCGCCGCCTTTTTGGGGAGCCATTTGCTGTCCGCCGCGAAACGGTATGCGCCGCCGGGGGAGCTTTCCGCCGCCCCCGCCGCGTTAAGGACGAGCCAGGCGGCGTCGCCGTAATTGACCTCGGGGACAGCGAGTATCCGTTCCAGTTCCGCCGCTGTCTGCGCGGGGAGCAGGGCGGCGGAAAAGGCGAAGATAATAGCCAAAAA
>JAIRZS010000049.1 GCA_031267115.1 Treponema sp. | reverse complement strand
TAAAAATTTATCCAGAAATTTGGTGCCTGGCACCTTTTGTGGGTTCCTGCCCTTCGTTCTTTACTTCTTTGACTTTTTCGACTTGCGGTAAAAAAATAGCGGTAAAATTCTTCACTACGGGATGCGCAAGGGATTGAAGCGGTATCCTTTTTTGCCGGAGGCAAAAAAGATACAAGCGTAAAGCCCGGTCCGTGCGCCTGCGGCGCGCGGATGCGCCCGAAATGAGAAAATACAGATTCCCGTGCGTTTACAAGGCGGTGGCTAATAAGCCGGATTTATGCTAAAATGGAAGATATGCGGACTTATCCAGGGGGCGCTCTGCGGGACTGCCGGAAGCGGGCGCTCTTTTTTCTAATATCAGGCTGCCTTCTTTCCCCGCTTTTCGCCGATATTGCCAGGCCCTTCCCTGTCGATCTCTTCCTCGTTATTGACGGGTCGGCCGCCCTGGAACAGGGCCGGGATGACGCGCTTGAATGGCTCTGCGGCCGGGTGGTGGACGGCCTTTTGCGCGACGGGGACAGCCTGACTGTCTGGGTCGCGGGGGAAGAGGCGGAAGAAATTTACTCGGGCAGAGTCGCGGGAAAAGAGACAAAGGACGCGGCCAAAGCCCTGATCAGATCGGTCCCCGCCAGGGGGGAAAGCGCGGATTTTGCCGGAGCCCTGCGCGAGGCCGCGAGGCGGGGGGGCGGTTTTGCAGGGGATCCGGGCCGGCTTGCCTGCGCTCTCTTGATCAGCGGTATGGCCGCGGGGTATAATTCGCTGTCGGGAGGGGAAATGGCCGGTCTTCTGCGTTATTCCCGTTTTGAGGAATTTCCCGCGTGGCGCGCGGTAACTGTCGCGCCGGGAATTGGATCCGCCGTTAAAAACGCGGCCGCCGCCTTTATGCGGTAGATAACGGTAAGCATAATGAAAAAAGCTGCGCGCCCGGTAATTATTCTGGTTTTTTTCCTGACTCTTTCCTTTATCGCCGCACTGGTTTACCGGCCGGAGATTTTTTTCCGCGCCCCGAAGCCCGCCGAACAGAGGCAGAGCCGGATAGTGATCCCCCGTTTTGAAACCTTCGGGCAGGGCGAAGCGGGAAGCGAGGAAAGGGAGCTTGCCGCCTTCGAAGACAGCATGAACGCCAAGATCGCCCTGAACGCCGGGGAGTTATTGGTGTCGGTACTTACCCAGGATTTCAACGGGGACCTGGTGGACGAGCAGATTATCGCCTACCGCAATCTTTCCGAACCAGAAAGCCGCATTTACCTGGGTTATGTGGTTTTCGACCGCCAGATCAGCGGCTACAGGCGAATCTGGGACACTCCTACGGTAGTTACCCGCCCCGGTACTATTTCGCTGTATACCCAGGATGTAACCGGCGATCGCAGCGTCTGCCTGATTCTTACCGGGATGAACTCGGGCGAAGCGCGGACCATGACTATATTTAAGCACAGCCCTGAAAATGAGGAAGAATCCCCGTTTGACAAAATCGCCGAAATCGAAATAGACGGTTCCATACAAATACAGGAAACGGACCGGACCCAGGCGTACCGGATGGGGCTTACCGCAGGCAAGAGTTTTACCATCGCCGCCTATGGCAGGGATCCCGAATCGGACAATATTCTCGACCAGCTTGAAATAGTTTACAGCTACAACACTGATACCAACCGTTTTGAAGAGAGCCGTTTTAACCGTATTCCGGGTTCCCAGATTGAACAGCGGCGGGTGCGGGAGCTTCTGTCCGGCGGTTCGCAGGAATTTGAAAATTTCGTCAGCGGGCTGTGGTACTACGTGAGTCCCCAGGGTACCCTGGACACCCGGCAGTACATCTACTTTGATCCCAAAAACCGGGAACTGATCTTTTACAGCGACGAGGTCCAGCAGGTTTTTACCTGGCAGAATTCCAGCGCTACCAGATACGGCATTTATATTTCCAGCCAGAATATCTCTGTTACTACATTAAGGCGCTCGGTTGATATTGAACTGGAATCCCTTAACAGTATCCGCGTTAAAATTTTCGAGGATGTGCGCCTTAAGATCGGGGTAAGCGATTCCTGGCACGGGTCCTACCGTAAAGCCGAACCCCGCCGCGGGGAAGACGGGCGCGGGCCTCTTTCTGCGGTAGCCGCCGCGGATGCTTCCGGTGAAGACGGGCCGGGGCCGCTTGTTTCCTATCTGGACGCAGCTTACGACGGCTCTATAGGCAAGCTTGTCTTCTTGAAAAGCGGGGAATACGAACTGCATTCGGGAAACGCTTCCAGCAGGGGAAATTACGCGTTTTTTACTCTGGATAACCGTATAGTTCTGGAACTGCGGCCCGGAACCGCTGCCGGGTTTTCCCGCGAAACCTACCTTGTGGAACCCGGCAGCGGCGGATCACCGCTCCCGGCCCCCTGGCAGGCGCTTACCCTGGTCAGGGTAAGGCTGTCCGTCCAGGGCTTTCAGGAAGTCCACGAGGCGGCCATTTCGCTGTCGCTGGTTGAAAGCTAGGAGATTGGAAGGCGGGGGCTATCCCGTTTGCGGTTTTGGAATTTTACGCGCGAGGCGCAGCAGCCTTTCAGTAAACAGGAAAAGCCTCAAAGCCTGAATCTTTCAGGCGCAGTATCATCGCGTTTATATCGCTGCCGGCATTCACGCCCACGGCAAAATACGCGCCGCCGTTCACCGTGCGCCGGGAAACGACCGGCGCGAAGCCCGCCTTTTGAAGCCGGCCTGCCATGGCCTGGGCGTTCTCTTCCCTGCTAAAAAGCCCTGTCTGCAGCATAACCGTGCCGGCGGGAACCGCGTTTTCAGATGCGGCCTGTACCTTGGAAGCGCCTGCAGCGATCCCGGCCGGCGGCGGGCCGGCGGGGGCTGTTTCTCGGGCGGCCGGCGGCCCCAGCGCAACGGCGTTCCTGCCGGGAAAGAGGAACCACATGGCGGACGAAGCCCCGGCAACCTGCTTCCGGGGGTCTTCCTCAAAACTCCGGGCTTCCGGGCTTAAGGGAAATTCGGCGCGGAGCCGGGTCCGGTAAGATTCATCCCCGGTAATTTTCCACAGGGCGTATAAAATCGTACTCTTCCTTTCAGGGTAATCGGCGGCGCCTTCCCCGGAGACGCCCAAAAGGGACGCAAGCACCTGGGTATTTCCGGTTTTAAACGCGTAGGAGAGGCCGCCCAGGAATCTGGCTTCCCTAAGCTGCGCCGGGTCCCTGCCCGAAACCAGCACCATCTGAACCCCGGATTCCGCCCTTTCCGTCTCGCCAAGGGCGAGGTAGCAACGAACGGCTTCAAGCAGGCTGCGGTCGTCCCTGTTTTCCGGATTGGCAAAGGCGGCCCGGTAAAAAGCGCCGGCCGCCCCTTCCAGATTTCCCGAAAAGAAAAAGAGCTTTCCAAGCCGGATAAGGCCGTCATGCAATTCCGTGAAGGGGATTCCCGGACTTGCGAGCCGGCGTTCCAGGAGAGGGATTTCATCGGCGAGAAGCGCCGCGCCGGAGGCCTGGGCGTGCAGGCCAGGGGGGAAACTTCCCGTCAGCGTGAAAAGCGCGAGTACCGCGAGCCGGTTCCAAAACAGGCTGTTCTGAAACCGGCGTTTTTTAATCAATACCATAGGTGCCGTCGTCTTTGTAGGGACTCTCTTTTTCTTCCGGGACGGCTTTTCCTTGCAGCGCATCTTCCTGCGAATCCACCTTGCCTTTGGCCCGGTTCTTCCCCGCCTTTTTCCCGGACCGGGATTCCTCGCTGCGTTTCCGGCTTTTTTTAATCCGGATAGAAATCGCGATAGGGACGGACGCCAGAAGCCCCAGAACAAACGAGGCGAAAGCGGTGAGAAATACCGGCACATCCGGGAGTCTTACAAACCCGAAAGAAATGTCGCATTTGTTTTCCAGATTAAAACCGATAAACACAAGGAAAACCGCGCATAAAGCAACAAACGCAATGAATTTTAAAACCATAAAAACTCCAAAAGGAGCCGGGTAATCAGGATTTTTCGTATACTATGTAAAAATCCGCAACCGCAGCAGGCTCCGGGGCTGCCCTGCATTTACAAAAAATCCGGACGCTCCGCCCTGAAGGTATTCCCCCTGAGCGACGAAAGAGTTACCCGGGCAAAGGACCCTATGCGGGAGGCTTCGCCGGGAACCGCGACCATTTCATCCCGTTCAGTACGGGTTATTAATTCATCGGCATTTTTTCGGGAAATTCCCTCAATTAAAACCGTTTCCTGTTTCCCTATCCGGCTTTTAAGGAGTTCTTTTGTGTGTTTTTTCTGCAGGGCGATAACACGGCTAAGCCGTTCCCGTTTTACCGCGTCATCAATACGATTGGGAAGTGCGAAGGCGGCCGTCCCTTCCCGGGGATTGTAGTGGTACATATAGGCGTAGAGAAACTTCACCTCCTCCATCAGATCCAGGGTAAGCTGTACGTCCTCTTCCGTCTCGCCGGGAAAGCCGACGAGTATGTCCGTCGAAAGGCTGATTCCGGGCATTGCCTCCCGTATCTCCTTTACCAGGGCAAGGTAGCTTTCGCGGGTGTACTTGCGGTTCATAGCCTTAAGGACGGCGTCGGAACCGTGCTGGACGCAGAGATGAAGGTGCCGGCAAAACACCGGGTTATCCGCCATAACCCGGACGGCCCTGGAAGAAAAATCCCCGGGATTTGCCGATAAAAAGCGCACCCAGCGCACCGCTGTTTCTTCGACCGCCTTTGACACAAGCTCCAGAAGCCCGGGAAAATCCAAAACACCTTTGCCCTCTTCCCAGCGGTAGGTGTTCACGTTTTGGCCCAAAAGGCATATCTCCCGCACGCCCTTTTCCGAAAGAAGGCGGATTTCTTCCAGAATCGAGGAAGGGGAACGGGAAATTTCCCGGCCCCGAACATAGGGGACTATGCAGTAAGAGCAAAAGTTGTTACAGCCGTGCATAATGGGCACAAAAGAACGGAACTGCCCTTTCTCATGGTGAAACGCCGAAAATACAAACGCGGGCTTGGTGTTGACCGGATCAAGGGGCGCCTCCTGGTCCGGGCCTCCTTTTTCAACGGCTTCCAGTATTTGGGGGAAAACCGAGCGCGCGCCGGTCCCCATCACATAATCAACGGCGCGGTACTCTTCCCTCAGTTTCTCTCCAAGCCTCTGGGCCATACAGCCCGCCACCATCAGGGTAAAGGAACGGGCTTCCCGCTTTTTTTTCAGCGCCGTATACTGGGCAAGCCGGCCCAGGATCCGCTTTTCGGCGGTCTCCCGCACGGAGCAGGTATTGAGCAGCACGAGATCGGCGTCTTCCCCTTTTTCCGCCGCGGACCAGCCCCGTTCCCGGAGTATTTCCGTCATTGCCGCCGACTCGGCTGTATTCATCTGGCAGCCGTAGGTCTCGAAAAAAAAGGTCACGCTCTCTTCTTGAGTTCCCTGAAGAATTTAACCCCGTTCCATATTCCCGCCGCAATAAGGCCCAAAGCGCCTATACCCAGCAGGGATCCGGCAAAACCCCGTATTCCGGGAACGCGCGACAGTACCGACAGTACCCCGGCCGCCAGAACGACAAGCCCGGGCTTATGGTCGTCCGGGTCTTTCGATATAACGGCGCCTATGCCGACAATCCCCAATACCGCCCCGGCCGCGATTCCCGCAATAGGAAAACGGGCGCCCACGGCGGCAAGCAATAAAAGCCCCGCCCCGCCCGCAAGGCAGCCTATAGCCCTGACTCCCTGTTTGGCCAAAACATTGGCAGGGGTGTAGTCTTCCCCAGGTACTAAATCGTTCATAATTCAATAATAGCGGAAAAACCGGCTTTAGATAAGAGGCGCCAGTATCAAAAAATCCCCCAGGACGGCGCTGACGCTAAAAGCGCCGGCGGGGGCCTCGTTGCTGACACCGAAAAAACCCCTGTCCCATACAAGTTTGCCAAGAGGCCACTTGAGGCCGCGGCTTTCGGCCTTCCAGGGGCCGGCCCCCAGGGGAAATACCGAAATCCCGTTTAACGCCCCCTCTGCCCCTCCCGTCCCGGGGAAGGCAAGCCGCCCGCCGCGGCCCAGGCGGCGTATATCCTCGTGTTTGGTGATCCAGCGGTCCGGGGAAGGGTCCCTTTCAAAGAGCGAGCGAATTGCCAAGAGGTGATCGGTCCTGCCGCCCCCGCCGCCGGAAAGCCATGCTTCATCGCAGCCCTGTTCCCAGAGCAGCTTTAAGGCCAGTTCGGTATCGGTAAAGTCTTTTTCGCAGGGGTAGCGGATAACCCGCTCCGGGGGATAGGCGTCCAGCCGCCCCGTATCGCCGAGGGAATCCATGTCCCCGACGATCCAATCGGGGCGTATACCGGCCTTTTCGGCGGCGAGCAACCCGGAATCAGCCGCGACAACAAGATCAGCGGCCTCCGCGAGCCGCCGGCATACCGCTTCCGCAGGCCCTTCCCCGCCGATAAAAGCTATCCCCCTCATCCCGCCATCCCCCTTCCGCAAGCAGTCCCA
>JAIRZS010000316.1 GCA_031267115.1 Treponema sp. | reverse complement strand
CGGGGTTTTTTTGGCTTTTTTAAGTAAAAGGCCCACCCCGTGCAGTCTTTTTTCGTTAAATTTTTTAAAATTACCCCCCCCCCCCCCCCCCCCCCCCGTTGGGTTCCGCCGGAATTAATACTCCGGCCCGCTAAACTCCGGGAAAGCCCTTGTCCGCATACTTTCGCCTGCTCCTCGCCTTCTTTACAGGGCAAGCCTGAATCCCGGCTTTTTATAGTCTACCCCCTATGGACAGACCGCCCGCGTCGCTGCGGGCGGCATATATACGCGCATAAAAGAGGAACCCCGAAGACGGCTTTCCGTGGAAAGATACGCCGCCTCCGGGGCGTGCAAAAATGCGAAGACAGGATACCCCGAACCGGGAAAACCTTCAACGCGTTTACGCCCTCTTTTTGATAGTACCCGCAGAGCGGGACGCTCAAAGCCCTGGGCTTTGAGGAAACACTTTTCAAGGAGAGCGCTATGAACAAGAAACATAGTCTCTATTTCGGCGTCGCCGCCCTGCTTCTGGCGGCGATATTCACCCTGGCCGGCTGCGGCGACGACGGAGGCGGAGGCGGCGGTACCACCACTTATATATATACCAGCAGTGATGCAGCGGGAAATACTTACATCCTGGCAGTTACCGGCGACAGCTATGAATTAACCATAAAATATCCGAACGGAACCGAGCAAAAAAGCACCGGTGGGGCAGTTTTGGGTGAGGGCGGGGCGTATACCTTAGCGCCCAGCGGCAATCCCGACGCCACTATTACAGTGGGCACCAGCGGAAACGGTATAGGCGGTATAACCGGCCCTATAACCCCTGATGGCGGCGGTGACCCCATTACTCCTCCCACGGGCCAACTAGATCCCGCCAAGACCATAACCATTACCGGATTGGCCCCCTACGCCCAATACGGGGTTAAGGGAAACGCTGTTGTCACCCTTTATTCCTCTCTCCCTTATTATCCTATTGCCGCCGGATATGCAAATATATCGGGCGATACGGTAGAGGCAGCGCTCAAGAGCGTCCCCTCAGACTTCGACTTCAACGACTTTGATGAAGAACCTTCCCTGGCGGAGGTGGTGAACCTGATTAAGGGTTTTCCCGACGCCTGGACAGGGAGCGATTCTTACTACGTAATGCTGTGGGCTAATGCTGGGATGGCCACATCCTACAATAAGATATCTTTTACTACCGCTAATACTACCGTGGAATTCTCGGAAAGCAACTTTGACTTTGACTAATCTAAGGAAGCTGTTCCAAAATCTGACATTTTGGAACAGCCTCTAATAACAACCATAGCTCCGGAGCCGCCCGCTATAAAAAGCTGACGGCGCCGGAGCTTCGGGCGGGAATCACGGGCCAAGTTTAGCCCCTTATAGAGCCGCAACAAAAAACTTCTTTGACTGCGAACCGCAGGTTCGATTTGACTTTGCGGTGAAAATCCTTAAAAAATTTCCTCCCGATTAAAGCAAACTAGCCCCCGGACCCATAGTAATAGGTATGGAGGCTTTTATGAAACTGCGTACAAAATTTGCCCTGGCCCTGGAATTTTTCTGCGCGGCTGCCATAGGCATACCGCTGTCCGGGAGCATAGCCGGCTGCGTATCGGGCTGCGAAATGGTTTCGGGGAGCAGCGCCGATGATAAGGCCGGAGGGAACGCGCTCGGCATAGCCGTCTGGAACATCCAGGCTTTCTTTGACGGCGCGGAAACCGGCCTGGAATACGACGAGTACCGGGAAGAGTCCGGGTGGTCCGTTGAAAAATACGAGGCCCGGCTTACCGCCCTGGGCCGGGCGGTAGATGCCATGGCGGACAACGCCCCCCCTATACTGGCCCTGGTAGAAGTGGAAAACGCCGGGGTGCTGCAAACCCTGGCGGAAAAAACCCTGTCCGGACATGGTTATACCCGGACTTTTTTTGCCGGCCACCCCGGAAACTCCCTGGGAATCGGGATACTGAGCCGCTACCCCCTGTTCAACACCCGGCTCCACTCGGTTTCAAGCGAGGCGGGCGTCATCCCCCGGCCCGTCCTGGAAGCGTGGATCCGGGTCAAAGACGAGCCGTTGGCGCTGTTTGTATGCCACTGGAAATCAAAACTGGGCAGCGAGGATGTCACGGAAGCGCTCCGGCGTTCCGGCGCGCGGCTGCTTTTAAGGCGCATACGGGAAATTGAGGCGGAAGCGCCGGGGACGCCGGTGATTGTCATGGGGGACCTGAATGAAAACCACGACGAATTTTACCGCCGCTCCGGGACTGTGATAAGCGCCCTGCTCCCGGATGATCCCAAGGCGGCCGAACTTGCCGGTTTCAGGAACGCGGCGGACCTGCCGGACGGGGAAACACCGGCGCGGGGCCTGGAAAGCCAGGCGGATTACCTTGTTTTAAGCCGGCAGAAACCGCCTTCGAGCAGGTATTTTTCCCGGGAAGCGGTGGTTCTCTATTCGCCCTGGGGCAACGAGATGGAAAAGGGCTCCTATATTTACAAAAACGAATGGGAAACCATCGATCATTTTCTCCTGAACGGCCCTCTTTTTGACAAACAAGGCTGGGAATTTGACACCTGCGAGGTACTGCGCCGGAACCCCTTTGCCTCGGAAGCAGGTTCGCCGATCGGCTACACCCCCCGTACCGGCTACGGACTAAGCGACCACCTGCCCCTGATCCTGACGCTGAAATTCACAGAGGCAGGCCAATTAATGAAGAAATGAAGAGATTTTACCGCGAAGTCGAATCAAACCGAACCGAAGGTTCGCAGTCGAATAAGTTCACCAAGCGGAGTATGAAGCGATGCTTCTTTCCTTTCTTTCTTCCACTTCTTTGACTTTTTCGACTTCGCGGTTAAAAAATTTGCCGCGGGGGTACGCGGCATGGATGCCGCTGTTTCCGGAAGTAATTGCCGCGAAGCGGCAATTACTCGCTATCCGCCAGCGGCGGATAGATGGAGTTTGCCGCAGGCAAACTCCGATGCCAAAATCCGGCAGGATGCCGGATTTTGGCACGCGCAAGGGATTGGAGGGGTTTAGCCACGGCGCGGAGCGCCGGGGCCGGAGCGATAGCGCAGCCCCGCAAAGCCCGGTCCGCGGGCCGTCCTGCCCGTAGGGCAGGACGGCCCGCGGATGCGCCCGTGTAATCAGGAAACGCTAAACTTCGTTCTGGAAGTCTTTCTGGAAGCGGAGGAGTATGGCGTCGAGGCGCTCCTTGGAGGAAAGGTTTATGGCTTCAAGTAC
>JAIRZS010000296.1 GCA_031267115.1 Treponema sp. | reverse complement strand
CCCCCCCCAGAGGGGGTAGGCCGGGACCCCGGACCCGGCGCAGCCGTGGAGGAGGCCCGGCCGTAGGGGGAGGCTTCCCCCGCCCGGATAATCACCATATTTTGGCGATTGACAGGCGGAAGGCTGCCCATGACAATTTAAAATATGAAGCTGCTGATAATCGGCGCGGGCGGGGTTGGAACCTCGGCCGCCATGATTCTGAAACTGGCCGGAAAGGGCGCATCGTGGGCGGAAAAGGTGGTTCTGGCGGATTATGATTTTTCCAGGGCGAAAAAAGTCGCGTCCCTGTGTGCCGGCCCCCGCTTTGCCGCCGAGTGGATCGACGCACGGGACAGCGAGACTATCGGGGCGCTGATAAGGAAGCACGGGATCAATTTTGTAATGAACGCGGTAGACCCCGGTTATAACAAGATCATCTTTGATACCTGCTTTGAGAACGGGGCGGGCTATCTTGACTGCGCCCTGTCCGCTTCAGTGCCGGACCCGGAAAAGCCCTTCGAGCGGGTCAATGTCAAATTGGGGGATTACCAGTTCGCCCGGCACGAGGCCTGGAAAAAGGCGGGCAATATTGCCATTGTAGGCTCGGGGGTGGAGCCGGGCATGTCGGATGTGTTTGTCCGGTTTGCATCGGATCACCTGTTCGACACCATTGACGAGGTAAATATACGGGACGGGGATAATTATACGGGCGGCGGGTTTTTCGGCTTTTCCGTAATTACCACAATCGAGGAATGCCTTAGCCCCCCGATAGTCTGGGAAAAGGGCAGGGGCTGGTTCACCACCGAACGTTTCAGCGAGCCTGAAATTTTCAGCTTTCCCGGCGGCATTGGGAACAGGGAAGTGGTGAATGTGGAACATGAGGAAGTGGTGCTGGTCCCCCGGGTAATCAACTGCAACAGGGTGACATTTAAATACGGCCTGCCGCCGGAATTCCGCAAGCTGCTTTTAAACCTTGAATCGGTGCGCCTTACCGACAACAATATCAAGATCATTGTCGGGGGCGAGCCGGTATCGCCGCGCGAATTTCTGGTCAAGGTGCTGCCCAGCCCGGTCGAATCGAGCGGCGCCATGACCGGCCGCGGCTGCGCGGGCGCCTGGATCACGGGCGACAAGGACGGCAGGCGGCGGTCCGTGTACATCTACCAGCTTGCGGACAACCAGGAATGCGTCAGAAAATACACGACAAATTCCGTTGTCGCCCAGACCGCGGTAGGGCCGGTGATCATGATGGAACTGATTGACAAGGGTATCTGGAATTTAAAGGGGGTTTACGGCCCTGAATCTTTCGACCCGGACCCTTTTATGGAAAGGCTGGAAAAATACGGTTTCCCCGCCGGGATGCGGGAAATGGACTCCGAATACGCGGAAGCCCAGGACCGCCGCTATCTAAGCTCGATGTTCCGCGCCTGACCCCGCCTTCCAATTAAAAAAGTCGAAGAAGGATACATAAAGGGCCGATTTCCCCCCGCCGATTAAAGCAAAACAGCGACTCATTCCCATATTTATATATAGAAGAAACCGAAGAAACCACCACGAAGCCGAATCGAACTATAGATTCGCAGTCAAATAAGTTCACTAAACGGAGTATGAAGCGATACTTCTTCCCTTCCTGCTTCTTCCACTTCTTTGACTTTTTCGACTTTGCGGTAAAATTCCAAAACCTGAGACTGTTCCAAAACTTCAGTTTTTGGAACAGCTTCCTTAGATTTAGGGGAAAACCGGGCCGGACTTTAGTCCGATTTGGCCGGTTTTTCCAAGAGCCTGGCCAAAACCAACCGGGTTTTGGAACAGGCTCACCTGTCAAAAAAATTATTGGAGTGCTTATGGAAAGGGAAACACGCGAAGAAGCGGGGAAATATGTGGCGGAAGCTCTGACCGCGCCGGCAAAACTGCCTGCCGAACAGAGGCCAAGGGAACGCCTCTTAAAACACGGGCCCGAGGCGCTTTCCGATCAGGAACTGCTGGCGGTACTGCTCAATACCGGGGTGCGGGGAAAAAACGTGGCGGTCCTTTCGGGCGAGGTTTTAACGCGCCTGGAGCAGGGCGAGCGCATTCCCCCGGTCAGGGAACTGGCGCAGATGGCCGGGCTGGGCGTCTCCAAGGCCGGCGCGGTGGTGGCAATGCTGGAATTCGGGCGCCGCCGCTGGGGGGTAACCGGCGCCAGAATCGACCACCCCTCGGACGCGTTTTCCCTGGTCCGCCATTACGCCAACAGGAAGCAGGAATACTTTATCTGCATATCCCTCAACGGCGCCCACGAAGTCCTGGCGGTCCGGGTCATCACCGTGGGCCTGGTAAACCGGACCATCGTACACCCGCGGGAAGTTTTCGCCGATGCCCTGAGCGACCGGGCCTGCGCCATAGTGTGCGCCCACAACCACCCGTCGGGAATGACCGAACCCTCAAAGGAAGACGACGCCGTAACCGAATCACTTAAACGCGCGGCCGAGGTGCTGGGCATAAATTTCCTGGATCACCTGATCTTCACCGAAACAGCCTACTTTAGCTACTGCCAGGCAAACAGGCTGGACGGATTCCGCGCCTACTGAGAATCGCCGCTATGACCGGACAATTACTGCGAAAGAACCTCTTCCCGGTCCGCCAGGGTAATCTCCAGCTTTACGTTTCTCCCGCCGCGCAATATCTCCACCGCCACCTTCTGCCCCGGCTTGTTGTCCTCCAGGGCAGAGTAGAAGTCCGCAAGCGAATCTACCTTCATGCCGTCAACATTGGTAATAATGTCGCCGCCCAAATAGATCACGCTCGATCCGTAGCGGATAGGCTCGGTACCCTGGCGCAGCCCCGCCTGCTCGGCAAAACCGTTCCGCTTGGTACGGGAGACCAAGAGGCCCGAACTGACCGGCAGTTCCGCGTACCGCACCAGGGCCGGAAAAAGCTGGACCACCGAGGCGTCGAGCCAGCCCCGGCGGACCCTGCCGTACTCTTTAAGCTCGGCGACCACCCGCTTGGCGGTGTTCACCGGCACGGCAAAACCGATCCCTATAGAGCCGCCGGACGGGGAGTAGATCATCGTATTAATGCCTATCATCTTTCCCTGGGCGTCCAGGAGCGGGCCGCCCGAATTGCCGGGGTTAATCGACGCATCGGTCTGGATCATGTCCCGGATAATGTTCTGCCGGGAAATCTGGACCGGGCGGCCCAGGCCGGAAACTATGCCCACCGTAAGGGTGCGCTCCAGGGCAAAAGGATTCCCGATAGCCAGTACCTTCTGCCCCACCCGCAGATTCTCCGAATCGCCGAAAGGCACCGTCTTGAGCTGCACTCCCTGCGGGGGGTCGAATTTCAGGACGGCCAGATCGTTTTCCCGGTCCGTACCTACCACGGCCCCCTCAATCTGGGCGCCGTCGGCCAGGTTAATAAACACCTTGTAGGCGTTTTCTATGACGTGGTTATTGGTAAGCACGTAACCCTGCGTGTCGATAATGGACCCCGAACCGGCCCCCCCTTCCTGCGGCACAGGCTCCAGAAACCAGTTAATCGCGACAGTTTCCGTAGTAATATTTACCACCGCCTCGTTAAGCTGCTCGTAAACCGAGATATTTTCCCGTTCGTCCTGGGTATAAGGAATAAGATCCGCCGCGTTAAGCTGAAGCGCGCTGTAGGCATTCTGGCTGAGGTTCAGAATCTCAAGCGGGTCCCGCCCGCCGCTTCCTTCCGCGCCCCCGCCGTCAGCCTGCCGGGAAGCCGGGCTTTCCCCGGCATTACGGGAATTTTTAAGCGGAAAAAGCCCCACGCCCACGGCAAACAAGACGGCGATAAGCCCGCTTAAAACCGAAAAAAAGGCAACCTGTCCCCGGCTATACAACTTCATCAGAATATCCTTAATGTTTCCAGCTTAACGGAAAAGCGCGGAATAATCAACAAACAGTTTGGCGCCCGCCGGAATTTTCATATTCCGGTTCCGAATCCGGGCGCATTTCCGGCGCCCCCGCGCCGGAAACCGGGCTATCCGCTTGTATCTTTTTTGCCTGCGGCAAAAAAGGATACCGCTTCTATCCCTTGCGCGGCTGCCGGGCAGCGGCATTTCCCGCAAATTCCGCAATTTTCTTCTATGACTACCCCCGGCGCCCCTGCCGGGGGCTGAGGCCCGCGGCAAATTGCCGAAACGCCTGCCTGCCCCGGCTGAATAATTACGAATTTGTGTAACTATTCAGTCGGGGGGCTAAAGCCCCCACTCCGCAAAAAGTCTTGTCAAGACTTTTTGCCATATCCGGTTGAACGAGGGGGTCTGGACCCCCTCCGCTCGAAAAAAACTATCATTTTTTT
>JAIRZS010000160.1 GCA_031267115.1 Treponema sp. | reverse complement strand
GGGAAAAAAATCTATGCATTTATCCTGACTTTCCCCATAAAGACGCTTTTTTGATGTGGATGGCTTTTACCGGGCAGATTTCGTGGCAGCAGTAGCAGCGTATGCAGACACGGTAGTCGATGGATACGCGCCGCTCCCTGCCCTCGCCCTGGAGGCTCATTGCCCGGGAACCGCAGATCCGGGTGCAGTCCCCGCAGCGGACGCAGATTGCCGGGTTTATGACGGGCCGGGGGATAAAGCGCTCGCGGAATTTGCGGAGGAATCCGGGAAGTATCATTTCCGACAGCTGGCTTCCGGCGGTTTTGAAGGGGATCTTGAGATAATCGGGTATGGCCGCGTCCTGGGGTTTGAGGGCCGGGTACTCGATTTCCGAAAAGTCCTTGAGCCAGATGCCCCGGGACAGGGCTTCCCGGCAGACAGGTATCCGGTCCGGCGGGTAGTTTATGATTTCGCAGGCGGCGGCGTCCAGGGCAAGGAGGTTCGGAGAGGCAAGGACCAGGCCGATTTTTCGGGGCGTGCCGGAACCGGGGCCGGGGCCTTCCATGCCTACTACAGCGTCCATAAAGGCGTAATCCGCCATAAGCGCGGCGTTGAGGTCCACAAGCATGGAGGCAAAGGCGTCCCGGTTGGGAAGGCGGACGTGGAGGGCGCTTTTCTGGACCGAGGGGATGAGGCCGAAGAGGTTCTTCATTGCGCCGGTGAAGTATAGGAGCTGGTGGGTCTTGAGTTTCGGCAGGCTGATGATATAATCGGCCTCTTTTACCGCCGCGGTGAAGGTGAAGCGCTTGAGCGTTTTCCCCCCGGGGCAGGCGACTTCCGTCTTGTTTTGGGTAAAATCCACCCATTCAGCGCCGTTCCGCCGGGCTGTCTCGCCCAGGCCGGAGATTTTCGCGGTAAAACCGGGGGGCTGGAGTCCGGGGCTGTCGCCCACCAGGATACGTTTGGCCCCGCCTTCCCGGACAAGCCGGATAACCGCTTCCAGAAACAGCGGGTGGGTGACGATTGCCTTTTCCGGGGCCGAATCGGAGACTATATTGGGCTTGAGGAGTACCGTCCTGCCCCGGACATCAAAGCCGCCCGCAAGTTCCGCCGCGTTTTTCAGGCTGTTGTAGAGCGCTTCCCCCTGATAATCCGCGCAGCCGAGGATGGCGACCTTCCGGTTCGCCGGAATTGCCGATTGGTTCATAGACAGCGATTATACCACAAATAAAGGGAGGATGTCTGTATTGCCGCGTTCTGCCGGTACTTGCCGACTGCCTTTCGAGGGCTTAGATTATAAGTATAGCGAGATCCGCGCACGCGCAATTTGCCTGCCGCGGATATTGATCCAGAGAGGCGGTTCCGGAATTTAATGTTTTGGAACCGTTTCATTTGCTATGGTAAATAGTAAAAATAGCAAGCGTTAAGGACAGCCATGCAGTTTAGATCTACCCGTTCGCATGAAGCCCCGGTAAGTTTTAAGGAGGCGGTACTCCGCTGCCTGCCTTTGGAGGGGGGGCTTTATGTTCCGGCTTCAGTCATGGATATGCGGCAAGTTTTCCTCCACATGGATTCCGAAACCAGCTACCCCGAGCTGGTTTCCACTATAGCGCCGCTTTTGCTTCAGGGCGAGCTGAACCCCTTTTCCGCTTCCCGGGTTGCCGAAAGCGCTTTTAACTTCGAGCCTGAATTAAAGCAGCTTGACGATCGCTTTTCCCTGCTCAACCTCTACAACGGGCCTAGCGGGGTTTTTAAGGATTTCGGCGTCGGCTTTCTTGCCGCGGTGCTGGAAGAACTGCTCAAAAGCAACGGCCGCTGCATGGTTCTTTCCGCCGCGCGCGGCGATACGGGGGCAAGCATCGCGGCGGCTTTCAGGAACCGGCCGGGGGTCGTCACGGCGATACTCTACCCCTCGGGCCCTATCAGGGCGCTGGACCCGGCGACCTTTGTCCCCAACGGGGGGAATATCATCCCCATCCAGGTCCGCGGCACCTTTGACGACTGCCAGCGGCTGGTTTTCGAAACGATTACCGACCGGCCCTTCGCGGAACGGTACGGGGTTACCAGCGCCAACGCCATCAATGTAGGCCGGCTCATTCCCCAGGCTTTTTATTACCTCTATGCCTTTACCAAGGTCAAAAAATCGCTGATCGGCGATCTTTACTTCAGCGTGCCGTCGGGGAATTTCGGCAACCTTATCGCCGGGCTTTACGCGTGGAAATTCGGCATGCCCGTAAGCGGCTTTTTCGCCGCCATGAACGCGAACAATGCCTTTGGGGATTATATTCAGGGCAGGGCATTTTCCCCCCGCCCCCTTGTCTCCACCAAATCCCCCGCCCTGGATGTAACCGAACCCTCCAATTACGAGCGCCTGGCCTCTTTTTACGACGAGGCTCCGGCGGTTATGCGGAACATGGTCTATCCCGCGTCGATGAGCGACGCCGCTACCCTGGAGGCTATGGCAAAGGCCTATAAAAAATACGGCATTTTCCTCAATCCCCACAGCGCGGTTGCCTTCGCCGCGGCGGAAGAGATTGCCCCGCATCTTGATCCGTCGGGCCATACCGTAATTCTCGCCACCGGGCATCCTTCCAGGGAAACAGGCGTCGTCAGGGAGGCTACCGGCCAGACCATAAAAGTCCCCTATAACCTCGAACTGCTGCACCAGCAATGCGATCCCATCGCCCTGATTGATCCCCATCTTGACGCGCTCGAAGGGGCCATTGCAAGCTGTTTTTAGGAGCCTGATTCGGGGTTTGCGGCGTACAGCCGGGTAGTTCATTTTGGGCGCATCCGCGGGCCAACCTGCCCTACGGGCAGGACGGCCCACGGACCGGGCTTTACGGGGTTCCGCTCCGCTCCATTCTTTGCGCCTGGCGGCGCAAAGAACGCTCCGCGCCCCTCCAATCCCTTGCGCGTCCCATGCGCGAGCCCTTGCCCAGCGGGCAATCGGATATCGTGGCGCAATGAAGAACCCAGGAGCAAGCTCCGGGGTATGGACCCCGCCTTCCAATCAAGGCGGCGGGGGCAGCAATTCTCAGTTTACCCCATCATCGTTGATAAGGTCCTCTGCTGACTACGCAAAACTACGCCAATTATGAGGAAAAAGAACCGCAAGGTCGAAGAAGGAGATCAAAAAAGGACTTTTGAGCAAAAACTTTTTCGACTTTTTTGACTTCGTGGTAAAAATTCGGCCATATTTTTCTAAAATGAGAATTGCTTGGCGGGGGCTTGCAGAGTTTCGCGAAATTCGAAAATAATCATAAAATAGCCGGTATTCAAGAATTTGGAGTCTGCTTATGAAGTTTCGGTTCTTTTTTCTTGTGATGTTTTTTGTCTTTTTCCAGTTTCCCCTGCCTTTTGCCCTGGCGCAAAACGACAGCGCGGATACCGCCTCAATCGAAACTGCGGGCGGGGGCGTTGAAGGCGGCCCGGCCCCGGCAGCGGAACTTTCCGGGGAAGGGGCGGACAGCCCCGCTCCCGAAAATCCGGCGGCGGTTCCCGAAAGCCCCGCCGAGCCGGCGCCCGAAGCCGGCGGGCAGGCCGCTGACGCCGCAGATACTGCCGGCGCGGCCCAGGGGGGCGCGGAAACAGCCCCCCCGGTACAGCCGGGAATTCCCGTCGAAGACGTCTCGGCGGAAGAAGTCCTCCTTGATATTGAAGAAGCGGCAAAACATTTAGACATTGTCGACTGGCTGGAAAAAATCGGCATAGCCCTGGCGATCATTGCCGGGCAGGCCCTGCTCATCTGGCTCATCTGGGCGGTACTCTTTAAAAGAATCACCGGCAAGGTTCTTGTCTGGGGCAAGCGGGTTATCAAACCCCTTACCATAAAAAAATTAAAACTTCTTTCTACCCAGCAGATTATTAATGCCGTTCAGTTTTTTCTAAAAGTACTTAAATACCTTATCACTATTTTTCAGTTTTTTATCACTTTGCCGATTATTTTCAGCCTTTTCCCGGCAACGCAAAACCTGGCGTCCACCCTTTTCGGCTATATCTTCAATCCGCTCAGGAGGATATTCTTCGGGGTCGTCGGCTATGTACCCAACCTGATCACCGTAGTGATAATCCTGTGGGTAACCAGGTATCTCCTGCGGGCTTTGAAATTTTTCACCGTCCAGATTCAGCGGGAACGGCTGGTTATCAACGGATTCTACGCGGACTGGGCATGGCCCACATTCAACATCCTGCGGGTTTTGGTATACGCCTTTACCATAGTGGTAATTTACCCTTATCTTCCCGGATCGGGTTCGCCCATCTTCCAGGGCGTGTCTGTTTTTGTCGGCATCATTTTTTCCCTTGGATCGTCAAGCGCTATCGGCAACCTCATCGCGGGTTTTGTGATCACGTATATGCGGCCTTTCAAAATCGGCGACCGCATACAATTACAGAACAGCATCGGCTTTGTGGTAGAAAAAACACTCATGGTAGTACGGATAAAAACGCACAAAAACGAATACGTCACCTACCCCAACACGATGATCTTAAGTTCCGGGATTATCAACTACAACACTTCTTCCGACGAGGACGAGGAAGGGCTTATAATCTACGCCGAGGTTACCATGAATTACGCCGTTCCCTGGCCCCAGGTACACCAGATCCTCATCGGCGCGGCGCTGAAAACCATATCCATTCTGCAAACGCCGAAACCCTTTGTCCTTCAGACCGCCCTTGACGATTTCTACTGCCACTACCAGATCAACGCGTATACAAAAGATGTCGGCAAAGTACCCCGTATCTATTCCAATCTTTTTGAGAATTTGCAGAACGGATTTGCCGAAGCCGGCATCGACTTAACCGCGCCCCAGTACCGGATCAACATGCCTTACGAGCAGGTGGGCAGGAAAGCCGGAAACGGGAACGAATAGATTTGCCCGGAAACTTCAGTTTCCGGACAGCGCCCCGTCAAGGTCGCCGATGATATTCGTGTCCAAAAGGCCGCCGCGCCCCATATCGGAGAGTATCTCCATGGCGGCCTTATGATCCTTCCCGGTGTGGTAGGGCCGTTCTTCGGTCAGGGCCTGATAAATGTCAAGGCACGCGAGAAGCCGGGAATTAAAATCAAGTTCGTCCGCCTTCTTCCCAAAATAGTAACCCGACCCGTCCAGTTTTTCGTGGTGGCTGGAAGCCCAGACAGAGATTTTTTCCAGGCCGTCAATGCCTTTGAGCAGATCGTAGGTCAGATGCACATGCTCTTTTATAACGGCGAACTCCTCGCGGGTAAGCGGCCCCGGCTTTTCCAGAATAGCGGTCGGCGTCGCAAGTTTGCCGATATCGTGGAGCGCAGCGGCCAGATAAAACTGCGCGCGCAGAGAGCCGGAATACCGGTAGATCCCGCTCATATACCAGGCTTTCTCGGCAATGCCGGTGCAGTGCCTCTTGGTAAATTTCGATTTATAGTCGATAATGCGGGTAACAAATTCGGCAACCTTGATAATAAGATCGTTTTCTATATGCACGGTCCAGGGCAGGACAAAACGTTCCGACGCGGCAATAATACTGTCGTCCCTCAGCGAAAGAAGCATTTCCTCGTCCAGGATATCCAGCATAGCCTCCGCCGTATCTTTGGTAAATAACGTACCCTTGCCTTTGCTTATGCTCTTATAGACGCGCGGCAATTCGGCGGGCGTTACCCTTTGCAGATGATGAACAACATCAACAGTATCCGCGATCGCGATAATTTCCGCGCCCAGGGGTATCTCTCCCGTTTTCTTTTTATAGGGGCCCTTGCCGTCCGCGCGTTCGTGGTGGTATAAAATATATCCGTCCGCGTTCAGATCAAAGGCGTCGATATTTTTCTGCCCGTATTCGCAGTGCAGCTTCATGGAAGGATCGTGGTAATTGCCTTCTTTTTCCGCAAGAATATATTCCGTCAAAGCGTTGTCATGCATCAGAGCGCAGATTGTCAGCGCGCGCAGACGGGATTCGTCCATTCCAAAGCGTATTCCAATGGCAGCCGAAAGCGCCGCCACGCGCTTTCCATGATGGGTACTGGCCCCAAGCAGCTCGCCCTCGACAATATCCAGCGCCTCCGATATTGCCTTGATAAGTTTGTCCATTCTGATAGTCATAATATATCCGCTTCCAAGTCTAACAAAAACAAAAGCGCTAAACAACTATACCGGGGGAAATTTCAGGTTTGGGCGCTGAATTTATTGGATTTTTTTACCGCGAAGTCGAACAAAGAGCGGAATTTTTTACCGCAAAGTCGAAAAAATCGAAAAAGTCGAAGAAGTCCAATTAGCAATGAGCAATGAAAAATTGCTCTCCCATCTTCCATTCCTCATTCCTCATTATTCATTATTCATTGTTCATTGTTCATTGTTCATTCTTCATTCTTCATTGTTCACTTGACCATGCCGGGAAAATAGTGTAGGATTTGTTAAATTTTGGTAAAAAAGGGGGTTAAAACAATGCGTATCGAGAAAAGTAATATAAAGCTAACATTTACCCCCCCCCCCCCTCCCCCGCATACGTTGCGGTTTAGTTACATTTCCTGACAAACGCTGCGGTTCTCTGTCGTTTTATAACATAATTATATCTTTTCCCGCAAAAAATCCCAAATATTACCATATTATGCTGTCCTCCGTTCCGGCCTTATGGCGCGGCGCGGCCGGCGGCGGGTTACCCAACCCATCCGGCTGGATAAACAGAGCAGTTATCTGGATATACGGAGCATACATCTGGATATATGGAGCAATTAGCCGGATAAACGGCCCGTTCACCTGGTCGAACGGATCATTCAAATAGAAGCGGCGAAACATCCGCTTTTTAACAGGAGGTTTTCTATGGGTAAAGCTCTGTGACCTTGAGGGTGAAAGCGGCAACACCGTATACTTCTGCCTGCGCTGCGAAAACAGCAAAGGCGACGTAGGCCCCTTCGGCCCGATGCTGTCGGCGGTAATTCCATAAACAGTTAGCAATGAGGCGGCTTTTATTTTACCGCAAAGTCGAAGAAGTCGAATAAGTGTAAGAAGCAAAGAGAGATAACAGTGAGCAGTTCATTACTAATTGTTAATTGCTAATTGTCAATTATCGCGCCCGTAGAGTGATTATAGGTAGTACATATAATCATTTTAAGGGAGAAGTTTAACTAAATTCGCATATACTTAATTATGCGAAATGACGGGTTGAAATTTTACTTTTTTTAGAAAAATTATTGACAAAATATTTTTTTGCTAATATTATATTTACATACAGAATGTAT
>JAIRZS010000111.1 GCA_031267115.1 Treponema sp. | reverse complement strand
AGGTTGAAGAAGTAGTTAGCAATTAGTAGTTAGCAATGAACAATGGAAGATGGGAGAGCCAAGAGTGGACCAGATGTCGAAGCCCGGTTAGCTCACTGGTCACTGGTCCTTCTTTTACTTTTTCGACTTTGCGGTAAAATACATAGCCGAGGAATTTACAAAAGGGGCGGCAGCCGCGCAAGGGATTGAAGCGGTATCCTTTTTTGCCGCGGGCAAAAAAGATACAAGCGTAAAGCCCGGTCCCGGGCCGGCCTGCCTTAAGGGCAGGTTGGCCCGGGATGCGCCCATATAAGAAAAAATATCCGCTGCCCGGTTCAACTTTTTTTTTGACAAAAAACAAAACCGCGTCCATAATATTAAAGATAGAATCTTATAAGC
Source organism: Treponema sp. (assembly GCA_031267115.1). Classification (GTDB taxonomy): domain Bacteria; phylum Spirochaetota; class Spirochaetia; order Treponematales; family Breznakiellaceae; genus JAIRRR01. The sequence goes on along the minus strand of JAIRZS010000111.1, from coordinate 9,596 downwards.
GGAAGGAGTTTTTTATGAAACGGGTATTGTTTTTTGTATTAACGGTGTGCCTTGCCGCCGCGGCCTTCGCGTCAGGGGGCGGGCAGAGTTCGGGGCCTTCGGGCGGCGCTGCCGGCCAGCCCCAGGAAATCAGGGTGCTGCTGGCAAACCACCCCTACGGGGAACTGCTGAGGCCGCTGATCCCCGAATTCGAGAAGCAGAACAACATCAGGGTGATTGTGGAAAGCCTCCAGGAAGGGCAGCTTACCCAGAAGCTGACTACCGAATTTGCCACCAATTCCTCCACGGTGGACGTGTTTATGACCCGCCCCCTCCAGGAAACCCTGCTTTTCAACAAAAACGGCTGGTATGCCCCCCTGGACGGGTATGATTTTTCCGATTACCCCTCCAATTCGGTTGATATAGGCAGGAAGGACGGAAAGGCCTATATCGTGCCTCTGGTAACCGAATGGCAGGTCCTCTATTACCGGAAGGACCTTCTCCAGCAGGCGGGGCTCGGTGTTCCCGCGACTTTCGCGGAGCTGGAAAACGCCGCCAGGGTTCTGACCAGGGACGGGATTTCCGGATTTGGCTCCCGGGGCGCGGGGGCGGCGGCGGTGACCCAGATGTCCAGCTATGTGTACAACCACGGCGGGCGCTACCTGGACGGCAATGTGGCGGTTTTTGACAAACCCGAGGCGCTGGACGCCATCCGCTATTACGGCCGGCTCCTGGGCAGCTACGGCCCACAGGGGGTAACTTCCATGTCCTGGGAAGCCCTGATGCCCGTATTCCAGGCGGGGCGGCTTGCCATGTGGACCGACGCGTCGGTATTCTACGGCCAGATCATCGATCCCACAAAAACCCAGATACCCGCGGACAATATCGGGGTGGCGAAACTCCCCTCGGGGCCCAGGGCCGACAGCCCCTTTATCGTGGTTTCCTGGGCTATGGGTATTTCCGGCAGGACAAGAAATTACGACGCGGCCATGAAATTCCTCAGCTGGGCGACCAGCAAAGAGCTGGCCATCAGGGGAATGGCGGCGAATATCACCATGGCCCGCAATTCCGCCTGGCAGGATCCCCAGGTAAGGGCGGCCATGAATCCCGGCCTTATCGAGACCCAGGCCCACGCGGCCCAGAACGGGTACCCCTACGACCGGCCCTTTATGAGTTCCGTTGTCCAGGCCCGGGATCTTATCGGCGAGGTGATCATCGAATCGATTAATACCAGGGGGGCTTCCGCCCGGATTCCCGCCCTGGCCGCCGAAAAAGCCGCCGCGGTGAACGAGCTGCTCAAGGCCGACGGCGAGTACGGGAATTAGCGGTATTTGCGTTTAAACCGGAGCGGATCTTGACGGGAAAAAGCGGCTTTGCCGAACGGAATTTGAAGTATATCTTCCCCCTGCCGGCGGTTATTTTCGTGATCCTGCTGATGATCTTTCCGGTCTGCTATACCATTTTTATCAGTTTTACCGACTGGACCCTTACCTCGGGCCGCCCCATGCGGTTCTTCGGGTTCGGGTCCTATCTTTTAACGCTGAGGGACCCCCGGTTCCACGCCGCGATCCTGCGGACTTTTGCCTTTACCTTCGGGGCGGTTGCGGCGGAGGCGGTTTTGGGGACTATTATCGCCCTGATCCTCTACCGGGAATTCCGGGGCAGGAATCTTTTGAAATTCGTCCTCCTCCTGCCCCTGGTGGTAACCCCGGTGGCCGTCGGCATTGTGTTCAATCTTTTTTACGATCCTACCATAGGGTTTCTCAACTATGTCCTCCACGCCCTGGGCCTTCCCCAGAGCGGCTGGGTAACGGAAAGCGCCACGGTGCTTCCCTCCCTCGCGCTGGTAGATATCTGGCAGTGGACCCCCATGATCGCGCTTATCGTGCTGGCGGGCCTCTCGGGGCTTCCCGGCGAGCCTTTCGAGTCCGCAATGGTGGACGGCGCCAGCGGCGTCCAGGTTTTTTTCCGGATCACCCTGCCCATGATCATGCCGACGATCCTTACCGCCGTCGTGCTGCGGGCCGTGGACGCCCTGAAAACCTACGACATCATCTACGCCATGACCAAGGGGGGGCCCGGCTATTCTTCCGAAACCCTCAATATCCTGGCCTACAAACTGAGCTTTGAATACTTTAACATGGGGCGGTCTTCAACAGTATTGGTGTTCCTGTTCCTTATCGTGTTCCTGTTCAGCCTGGGAGTCATGAGGCTGCGGAAGAAATTTGAATTGTAGCAGCTATCCAGCCGCCTGCGGGGGAATTGTGAAAAAACCGTTTGTGTTTCAGTTCTTTTTTTTCATTCTGATTATGGCGATACTGATCCCGATGATATTCCCCTTTCTGTGGATGTTCATGTCTTCCTTCAAAACCCAGGTGGACATTATTTCCTGGCCCCCGAAATTTATCTTCGATGCCACCATGGGGAATTACCGGAAAGTTTTCGGGGAGCAGAATTTTCTTTTGTACCTTAAAAATTCAAGCATCGTGGGGCTTTCGGCGGTGGTCCTGTCGCTGCTCATCGGCCTGCCCGCGGCCTATTCCATAGCGCGGTTCAGACAGAAGCGGCTCCTCATGCTGATCCTGGTAGCCCGCCTCATGCCGGGGATTTCTTTCCTCATGCCCTGGTACATTGTTTTTTCCCGTATCAGGCTGATGGACTCCTACACGGCGCTGATCCTTTCCCACATGCTTATCGCCCTGCCGGTTGTGGTCTGGATTATGTCCGCCTATTTTGAAACCATCCCGGAGGAGATGGAAGCCTCCGCCATGGTGGACGGCGCAACCCGCCAGCGGGCCTTTGCCTCGATCATCCTCCCCCTCTCCATGCCCGGCGCGGTAACCGCCATTACTTTGAGTTTTATTTTTTCCTGGAACAATTTTATGTTTTCCCAGGTTCTCAGCATGGAAAAAACCCGCACCCTCCCCATTGCGGTTTACAACTTTATGTCCTACGCGGAAGTTGACTGGGGGGGCGTCATGGCCGCCGCGGTAGCCATCGTGACGCCGGCCATCCTCCTGACCATGATCTTCCAGAAATATGTGGTAAAGGGGCTGACCGTGGGCGCGGTAAAAGGCTGACAGGCTGATCGGACTAAAAAACACGCTTTGGAATTTTACCGCAAAGTCGAATAGGTCAAAGAAGTAAAAGAAGTATGTAACTATTCAGCCGCGGTGAAAGAGGGAAATATTTAAGGCTGTGAGGTTTGGCGTGCCGCTCCATGTAAATGTAATAGGTAATCCCCCGGTTTTGCCGGGGGTATTTGGCTTTTCACGCGGGGGTAGCGGAGGACCCGCGGGCGGGGCCGGAGCGCAGGGGGGCCGGACAGGGCCTGTGTCCGCCCGGGCCGCCCGTGCGGTAACAGGCCCCCCTCTCTTATTCCTCACTATTCTCAGCGCCGCTCCCCGATAGTGCCGTCCCGGCGGGCGATAAATACCACAGGCTTGATCCGGGTAAAGAGGCCGTTTTCCACTACCCCGGCAATGCGGTTGATCTCGGTCTCCATAACGGCGGGGTCCACGGGCGACTTAAAGCGCGTGTCCAGAATCAGGTTCCCCTTGTCGGTGATCACCGGCCCGGCCTTGCGGACAGCTTCCCGGAGCAGCGCTTCCGCGCCCAGTTCTTCAAGCGCCCGGTTTACCACGAGCCGCGCTTCGGGGACAACTTCTACCGCAATGGGGAAGACAAGCCCCAGGTTTTCCACCAGCTTGGACTCGTCAATCACCAGCGCGTAGGACAGCGAGGCGTAAGCGACGATCTTTTCAAGGAGCAGCGCGGCGCCCCCTCCCTTTGTGCAGCGGTTTTGCGCGTCAACCTCGTCGGCCCCGTCTATGCTCAGGTCCAGCTGCCCGCCGATCTCCCGGGAATTCAGGGTATAGAGCGGTATCCCCATTTTTTCGCATTCGATGGTTGTCTGGAAACTGGTGGATACCGCCTTGATATCCCTGAGCTTCCCCTCCTGAAGCAGCGCTCCCACGCGGCGTACCGTGTGGACCACGGTGGAGCCTGTACCCAGGCCCAGCTTCATCCCATCTTTTACCAGAAGGTCCGCCGCGCGGTTCCCTACCAGTACCTTCATATCCTGTTGTTCCATAGTTTCCCCCTGAATCAGCCGGTCCCGCGAATTGCGACAGGCTGCTATAGGTCTATCCGGCTGCGAAGCTGCGCGGGAAATTCCGTACCCATAAAGAATTGGTACTGGTAAACGGCCTGTATTATCAGCATGTCGTAGCCGTTAATCACCTGGCACCCGGCGGCGGCGGCCCGTTTCAGGAACACCGTCTCTTCCGGCTTGTAAACCAGATCCATCACCTTTTCTTTCCCGGTAAACTTGTAGTCAGGCATGGGATCGCCGGAAATATCGGGTTCCATGCCGACAGACGTAGTCTGAACGATAATATCCGAATACTTCTTCATCATATCCGCGCCTTCCGGATCAACATTGGCGCAGATGAACTTGTAGGGCTGGGCCAGGCGCTGCGCCCTTGCCAGGGTGCGGTTCAGTATGAGCGCCTTCCCTTTCAGGCGGGAAATTTCGAAGGCTGCGGCCCGTGCCGCCCCCCCCGCGCCGATGATGCTGATCCGCCTGCCGGCAAGGTTCTTGCGCCCGATAAAGCCCAACAGCGAATCGGAAAAACCCCGAATGTCGGTGTTGTAGCCCGCCCAGCCTTCAGGGGTACGGACCATGGTGTTGCAGGCGCCTACGGACTGTACGTTCCCGGAAACGCGGGCCAGGAAAGGCAGTACCTGTTCTTTGTATGGCACGGTCACCGAGACGCCCTCAAGGTTCAGCGCATCGGCGATTTCCAGAAAGCCTTCCAGCGTATCTGCCGGGAAGGGGACATACACGGCGTCGATATTTTCCTCGGTAAAAGCGTGGTTAAAAAAGGGAGGGCTGGATGTGGCGTGCAGGGGATAGCCCAGAATCCCCAGAAGTTTGGTATGGGCTGTAATTTTCCTGAAACGGTAAACTTCGACCAGCTCTTTCGGATCAAGGTGGCCCGGGGCGGCCTCGCGCAGATCGCTGTCCCTGGCCGAAGCGTAGCTCAGGAAAGAGCCCAGCTTTTCGGCGAGAATCCGGGTATTGGTTCCAAAGCGGCCCATGCCCAGGATGATCTTGTCGTAGCCCCGGACTTTTGCCGCCTCCCGGTAGATGCGCAGGGTGTCTGCAATGGACTTGGGGTATACCGCGGCCTTGGCAATCTCGTCCCCCACATGGCGGAGCCTGTCCATCCTGCCCGCCAGATCCTCGTCCACCCCCCCGAAATTGTGAAACGACCGGATGATGCGGGTGCCAAAGGTCCGCGCCGCCTCCTCAATACTCGGGACATTAAAATCTTCCTCGATATCAAGGTAGGCGTAGTTTTTCCGCCTGTCCGCTTCGGCATAGGCCAGGCCCTTGGAGAACAGGGCCACCCGCGATCCCTCGCCCCCGCTGAAGAAGCCCCCGTCCGTTTCCCGGCGTATGGAAAGGATAACCGGCATTCCCGCCTGTTCGGGGAAACGGCGGATCAGGAAACGTTCGTCGGGTTCAAGGCAGTCTACCCTTAGCTCGGCAATATCCGCGTATTTCCGGTATCTGTTTAAAATCTCCAAATCCCGGGCAATGGTTTTCCCGGTTAAGCAAAGGCACATTTTCGCCATACAGACCTCGCGCTAAAAATCGGAACGGTAAATATAGATAGCCGTTACCAGCCCGCGGTTATCATTATTAAAACGGACATTCATGGGCCAGGACCAGCCGGCCAGGGGCGCGAGGGTATAGCCCTCCTCCACAAGCGCCGCCTCCCCCATGACAAGGGGAATCACATTCCGGTTTTCTCCCACCCGCACCCCGAAGGCCGCCTTGACCGCTATCTGCCAGACCCGGTCCCGGTAAAAATAGAAATCCCTGTCCCCGTAGCTAAAGACCACGTCGTCCTGCCACTCTTCCCCCCCCCGCACCGCGTACACACCCCGGGGAACGCCGAAACGGCCAATCACCTCGTTCAGGGTAAGGCCCACCAGATGGGCCGGGCTTTCCGGGTCGGCGGGCGCGGGGCTTTGGCCCCAGAGCGTCCCTGCCAGCAGTATAAACGCCGGAACAAGCGCGGCGCGGGGGATCTTCTTCTGCGGCGGTAATCCGGTTTTTTTCATCAAATTTCGTCCAGGGAAAGCCCGTCCATGGGCGGCATTACCGTTTCCCGGTAGAGTTCCCGGCCCCTCATCGAAAGAATCAGGACGGCGCCCGGCACGGCCTGGTAAGGAAAAGTAAAGCTGCCCCCGCGAAAATCAGCCTCCACCAGAAGCGTCCGGCTGTTCGTGCCCGGCGGCAGAATCTCAAGCCGTACCGGAAGCGGGTAGGCGTTTTCGGGTACCGCGTAACTGAACAGGGCAAAAACTTCGCCGGTCTCAAGCTGGCCGGCCGGGGATGTTACCAGAACATTAACCGGGCGGCCCGAGTCGAGCATCTCGTCCCTTGCCGGTTCCTGGAACACAACCGTTCCGTAAGTCTCGCTGCCGCGGGCTTCCCTCAGCGAAAACTGGAAGCCCAGCCCCGCTTCCGCCAGCCTGGCCGCAGCTTCGGCCGGGCTTAGCCCCCAAAGGTTGGGCGCCGCCCTCATAATATGCGCGGGCCCCCGGCTGACCACGAATTCCAGGGTCACCGGCCCGGAAACAGGCTCCCCCGGCTCGGGTTTTTGCTGCAAAATAGTACCCGCGTCTTCGGAAGAATACTCGTACATAAACGGCTCTTTTATCATAAGCAGGGACATTGACGCCGACGCGAAAAGGGCCTGCAGGTCCATGCGCACTTCTTCGACATTCCTGCCCCGGTAGTCCTCTATATTGTTGACTACCATTCCCTGACTCACCACCAGCTTGACCCGCCGCCCGGCCTTGACAATAGTCCCGGGCGTGGGGTCCTGCTCCAGGACAAACCCCCGGTCAGTCGCCGATCCGGAATAGCGTGTCTGGATCCGGGGGTAAAGCTCCTTGGCCTGCAATTCCTGGAGGGCCGTCAGCAGGTCCTTGTCCCGCAGATCCGGGACCATGGCCTGTTCCGCGCCCCTGAGCGCGATAAAAAATACCAGAAGCGCCGCCACAGCCGCCAGTGCCAGTATGCCCAGGGCCGTCATAACAACAAGCCGCGCGTGTCCCGCCGTATCCCCGCCTGCATTCATCTTAAAAGCCATCTGCTATCCTTACTCTAAATTTTTACCGCAAAGTCGAATGGAACCGAAGATTTACCGCAAAGTCGAAGAAGTCAAAGAAGTGAAAGAAGTAAAGAATAAAACTTATTCGACTTCGTGGTGATTTCTCCTTCAATTCCCTATTATAACAACTATTCCAGCACGGAACCGACAAAATTTCTGGCCCCGTTCAGGAAGGCCCGCCAGTCCAGGGCCTTTTTGGTCGGGAACTGGAGCCTTTCCGCCGCGAAGATACCCCCGCCGGTCTGGATAAGGATGCCCCATTCCCTGTCCGTCCCCAGAACCGTCCCCGGCGGCGCGTTCCCCCCGCTCCCCGCACTCCCCGCGCCTCCCGGAAACCCCGGCAGCCCCGCCGGATCCCCGGCAAAAGGCCGCCCCTCAAGCAGGTAAAGCTCCGCCCCGGCGAAACAGGTCGGGCAGAGCGGCCAGGGCGTAAAGGCCCGTATCTTCCGGTCTATTTCCGCCGCCCCGCTACGCCAGTCAATACGACCCATCTCCTTCGTGATCAGGGACGAGTAGCACAGCCCCTCCCTGCCCTGTTTTTCCCCGGCGGGAACCCGCCCCTCCGCCGCGATACGCCGCAGCAGGGCCGCGGCAAGGGCGGCCCCCTTTTCCGCGGCAGTATTGCCCAGGGAAAGCGCCGTCTCCCGCCCCGAAAGCGGGAAACATTCCCGCGCAAGAATATCCCCGCTGTCCATTTCCAGGGCCAGCCGCTGCACGCAGACCCCGGTCTCCGCGTCCCCGTGCAGAATAGCCGCCTGGACAGGCGTCGGCCCCCGCCAGCGGGGCAGCAGTGAAGGATGCACGTTGATCCCCCCCAAGCGGAACAGGGCCAGAAATTTCGGCCCGAATATCTTCCCGTAGGCAAAAGACACCAGGAGATCCGGTTCCAGGGCCGCCACCTCTTCCCGGGCCTTTTCGTCAAGCTTCTCAAACTTGAGAATTTTCAGCCCCGCGCCCATTTCAAGCGCCGCCGCCGCCAGCTCCGTAGGCCCGCTTTTCCCGCCCCGCCCCTTTGCCGAATCCGGGTTTGTCAGAACAGCCGCCAGAACGCAGGCCCCGCCCGCTTCAAGGCCGGCCAGCGCCCGCAGCGCCGGAACCGCAATCCCCGGACTCCCCGCGAAAACCACCCTCATCACGCTTTTTTCCGCTTCTCCCATTTAGAGATAATCTTGTTCCGTTTCGGCTCCGAAAGCCGGTCTATAAAAAGCACCCCTTCCAGATGGTCGTACTCGTGCAGGATCACCCGGGCCAGAATCCCCTCCGCGTCCAGGGTAAAGGGCCGCCCCCGCTCGTTCCAGGCCTGCACCTGGATACTCTCCGGCCTTACCACATCCGCGTACATACCCGGAATAGACAGGCAGCCCTCCTCGCACTTCACCTGATCCTGGGAAGTCATCGTAATCGTGGGGTTGATAAACACGCGCGGAACATCCCGGTCAATATGGACCACAAAGATCCGCTTCATAAGCCCCACCTGCGGCCCCGCAAGCCCGACCCCTTTCCCCTCGTGGAGCGCCGCGATCATATCCTCCGCGATTTTCCTGTATTCCGCGCCTATAGGCCTGACCGGTTCCGCCTTCTGCCGGAGCAGCTCGTTTCCCAGGGTAATAATATCCATACCCAAATAATACACAAAAAAAGCCCGCAGGAAAAGTCCGGCCCTGCAGGGCAAGCGCCGAATCCGGGCGCATTTCCGGCACTCCGTGCCGGAAACCGGGCTTTGCGGGGTTCCGCTTCGCTCCATTCTTTGCGCCTGGCGGCGCATAGAACGCTCCGCGCCCCTCCAATCCCTTGCGCGTTCCAAAATCCGGCATCCTGCCGGATTTTGGAATCGGAGTTTGCCTGCGGCAAACTCCATCTATCCGCCAATGGCGGATAGCAATAGAAACAGCGGCATCCATGCCGCAGATTCTGCGGCTATATATTTTACCACGAAGCCGAAAAAGTAAAAGAAGGAAGGAAGACCTCTTTAACTTCTTTCCCTTTTTGGCTTTGAACGTAAGCCGGGGTCAGACCCCTCCCCTTCATTCAAAACTTATTCGACTTCTTCGACTTTGCGGTAAAGAACTGGGGACCAAATTTAGTACCTGGTACCCTTGCGCACCCTTCGGGTTTCGTAGCGCGGACGGTGTGCGAAGCTTGGATAAAGGGCATTATTACGTTATTATCATGTATAAGAGGATGCTATGCCGCAGATCAAACCGATAACTGAATTACAAAATACCGATGAAATTTCCGAGCTTTGTCATAAGACCGAAGAGCCGGTGTATATCACCAAGAATGGGCACGGGGACATGGTTGTCATGAGTATTGAAACTTGGGAAAAGGATCAAGCCCTGCTGGAGGCGTACCGAAAATTGGGGGAGGCTGAAACCGCCCTGGCCGGCGGCGTTAAACCCCTGGATGGAGAAGCTGTTTTTCAAA
>JAIRZS010000069.1 GCA_031267115.1 Treponema sp. | reverse complement strand
GTTAGGACGGGCATTCTCAGGGTGAGCGGAAGGGTGGTAAATACAAACCTGCTGGCGTCGGAAGGCAGCCGCGCGGGATGGATGACAAAGGCGTCGAGGGTTTCGCTGCCTTTTATGAGCGCGGCCCTGACCCAGGGTACAAAGATATAATCGCCGTTCCTGAAGGCCGGCTTTTTGTCCAGGGTAAAGGGGAGTATGCCCCAGTTGATAAGGTTGCTGCGGTAACGCTTGGTGGCGTATTCCAGGGCGAAATTGGCAAGGCCGCCCAGGACCCGCTGGCAGCTTGCCGCCTGTTCGCGGGCGCTGCCGTCCCCCGGCTTGACCGCGTAAATCGCGGACCCTATCCTCGTGTCCTCGAGGTCCGCCGGGCCCGCTTCTTCGTCCGGGCCTGCTACCGGAAGCGTTGAAAGCGAGGAGATTAGCTGGGAAAGTTCGGGAAGCGGCCTGAATACGGGGAATACGTTCCTCCCGCCCGGATAGCCCGCGTTGGAAAGGTCGATGCGCAGGAACTCGGCTTCCCGCAGCTTCTTGGCCCGGTCTACATAGCCGGGGTCCTTGCGCGAGAGGGTGAATTCCGCAAGCCCTATGGGGTTTGACCGGTAGGACGAGGTTTCCCCGGAGGGGATGATCTCGTCGGTGGTGGTTACCGGGTCGGTGATGAACGAGGCGATTCCGAGGAGCAGATGCTCCCCCAGATCCCCCATCTTTGGCCAGTCGGTGATATTGGGGCCGTAATGCAGGGACACGTCTTCCCGGGGCCGCCCGATCCCGTTAAAGACGCGGGCCCTGTACGGGCTGTCGTCGTAGCGGTAGGGCGGGAATTTTTCGGGTACGGGGAGGCGGCCCGCCGGCGTAAGGATGCCGCCTGCCGCCAGGGTGGCGGCGATGCTCCGGGCGTCCATCAGGGCGACGGAGGCGATTTGGTCGTCGGCGGGGCGGGAGCCTTCGCGGTTGGGGAAATTCCGGGTGCTGTGCCGGACGGAAAGGCCGTTGTTCGCTGGCACGTCCCCGGCGCCGAAACAGGGGCCGCAGAAGGCGGTGCGGAGTACTACTCCGCGCGAGATAAGGCTTTCCGCCGCGCCGTTCCGGGTAAGTTCCAGCAGCACGGGCTGGCTTCCGGGGTATACGGAAAGGGAAAAAGCGCCGGGGGACGGGGCGTTTTCCGGCTCCTGTTCAAGCAAGGCGGCCGCCGCCATGATATTTTCGTAGGTCCCCCCGGCGCAGCCCGCTATGATTCCCTGGTCAACGCGGATTCTGCCCTTTTCGTCGATTTTATCGGTAAGGGAAAACGAAATGTTCTGGTTTTCAAAAAGTTCCGATTTCTCCGCTTCGACCCGCCCCAGTATGTCGCGCGGGTTTTCCACCAGCGTATCGATTTCGTAGACATTGCTGGGGTGGAAGGGGAGGGCTATCATGGGCTTTATCCGGGAAAGATCGATTTTGATAAACCTGTCGTAATACGCGGTATCCGCCGGGCGCAGATCCCGGTAGTCACAGGCGCGGTTGTGCAGGGCAAGATAATCCCGGATCGTCCCGCCGGTTTCCCAGATCGAGGACCAGCAGGCGGTTTCCGTAGTCATAACGTCAATGCCTGAGCGGAATTCGGCTGAAAGGGCCGCAATCCCCTCGCCGGTAAATTCCATTACCGCGTTTTTTACAAAGCCGTTTTTGAACACCGCGCCTATAAGCGCGAGGGCCACGTCCTGGGGCCCGACCCCGTTCGCGGGCTTCCCGCTCAGGCAGACGCCCACCACATCCGGGTAGCCGATGTCGTAAGTATCGCCCAAAAGCTGCTTTACCAGCTCGCCGCCCCCTTCGCCGACCCCCATAGTCCCGAGGGCGCCGTAGCGGGTATGGCTGTCGCTGCCGAGGATCATCCTGCCGCAGCCCGCCCAGGTTTCCCGCATATACGAGTGGATAACCGCCAGATGCGGCGGCACCCAGACGGCGCCGTATTTTTCCGCGGCGCTAAGGCCGAACAGGTGGTCGTCCTCGTTGATGGTGCCGCCCACCGCGCAGAGGGAATTGTGGCAGTTGGTAAGGATATACGGCACCGGGAAGCTCTCAAGGCCGCAGGCCTGGGCTGTCTGGATAATGTTGACAAAGGTGATGTCGTGCGAGGCCAGGGCGTCGAATTTCAGCCTGAGTTTCGCCGCGCCTTCCTCCTGATTATCCTGATTATCCGGGTTATTCCGGCTATCCTGGTTATGCGAGGCGAGTATGCCGTAGGTTATAGTCCCTTCTCGCGCCGGTTTTTTCGCCCTGTCCGCGCCCAGGCGTTTTACGAGGAGGCCGGAATTTTCAGGCGTATCCGCCACCGCTTCCCGGCCGTTGAAAAGCCAAACCCCGCTGTCAATTAATTCTATCATATCCCCGCTCCGTTCCGGGCAAGCCGCCGGAATGTTTTTTTAAAAGCCCCCTCCAATGCAAGCTTCTTTTGCAAGCCTCTTTGAAATCCCTTTTTCAGGATGCCTCTTTAACGGTAAGTATCTGCTGCGGGCAGGCCTTGGCGCAGATCCCGCAGGCAATACACTTGCTCGGATTTGCGGCCCCCTCCGCGCGGACCAGCACCTTAAAGGGGCATGCCTCAAGGCATTTGCCGCAGTTCACGCAGTCCTTCTTGTTAATCATGTAGACCCCGCTGTTGTTCTGGGTAATAGCCCCGGAATCGCAGGCCTTGGCGCACTTGCCGCACTGGACGCAGAGCGCGATAGCGGGCTTGCCCTCTTTTTCCCCAATCTGGATGCACGAAAGCCTGATGTCGTCGTTCTTGTAAAACGCCTTCGCGCAGGCCAGTTCGCAGGTCCTGCAAGTCATACAGGCAGACTTGTCAATTACCGCCAGTTTTTTCATAGATCAACGCCTCCATTCTACTTCCAGTATGCCACAAAAAGCGGGAAAAGGGAAGTTCTATCTACCGGATCACGGAGCGGGCGCATCCGCGCGCCTATGGCGCGCGGACCGGGCTTTACGCTTGTATCTTTTTTGCCTTTGGCAAAAAAGGATACCGCTCCAATCCCTTGCGCTGCTGTAAAACGGCATCCCTGCCGTTTTACAGCTTTGAGTTTTTGCAGGGCAAAAACTCATGAATCGTCGTAGCCGGCATCCCTGCCGGCCTGCCTGCGGCAAACTCCGTCTATCCGCCATTGGCGGATAGCGAGTAATTACCGCTTCGCGGCAATTACTTCCGGAAACAGCGGCATCCATGCCGCAGGCGCCGGATAGTAAATTTATTGGAGAATTTTTACCGCAAAGTCGAATAAGTAAAAGAAGTATAAGACTTGCTGAGGCAAGTCTTTAAGAAGCAGCAAGGAAAGAAGCATCGCCTCATACTCCGCTTAGTGAACTTATTCGACTTTTTCGACTTCGTGGTTATTTAACTTTGCGGTAAAATCCTTGAATTTGATTATATACATCTTCCTCTTTTCTGCCTTTTATGGTATCATGGCGGCATGGGTGTAAGCGTAATAAAACAGGCGGCGAAAAAAAGTTCCGGGAAGGACCCGGAACTTTTGGAGGCGGTGGCGGCCATTATAGGCCGGGTGAGGGACGAGGGCGAAAAAGCCCTGCTCGATCTGACGGAAAAATTTGACCGGGTTTCCCTCGAAACGGTAAGCGTTGACAGCGATACTGTCGCAAGGGCCTATAGGGACATTCCGGAAGAAACCCTAAAGCATTTACGCTTTGCCGTGTCGCGTATCCGCGCGTTCGCGAAAAAACAGCTTGAGTGCATCAAGCCCCTCCATTACAAGAGCGGCATTCCCGGCGTGGAACTCGGGCACCGGCTTATCCCGGTGGACCGCTGCGGCTGTTATGTACCCGCGGGCCGCCACCCGCTGCCAAGTTCCGCCCTGATGAGTATCGCGGCGGCCAAAGTTGCCGGGGTCGGCTGCGTCGCGGCCTGCTCGCCCCCCTCGCCGGCCCATGGGGGCATTCACCCGGCGGTACTCGCGGCTATGGACATTGCCGGGGCGGACGCTGTCTACTGCATGGGGGGCGCCCAGGCGGTTGCCGCCTATGCTTACGGCGCGGGACCTGTGCTGAAAACGGACCTTATTGTCGGCCCGGGCAACCGCTATGTAACCGAGGCGAAGAGGCAGGTTTCGGGAGACGTGGGGATAGACGGCCTCGCCGGGCCCAGCGAGGTACTCATCATTGCCGACGAGACGGCCAATCCCCGTTTTATCGCCATTGACCTCTTGTCCCAGGCGGAGCATGATCCGGACGCGAAGCCGGTCCTGGTTTCCACAAGCGCCGCCGTCATCGGACAGGTTCAAAAAGAAGTAGAAAAACTGCTTGCGGGCCTTCTCACCAAAGAGACAGCCGCGCTTGCGTGGAATAACAACGGGGCCGTGTACTTTGCCGATACTATCGGCGACGCCGTTTCCCTTGCCAATGAAATCGCGCCCGAACATCTGGAACTCCAGGTGGCTTCCGAAAAAGAGCGGGAGACTGTTGAAAAACTTAAACACTACGGCTCCCTTTTTGTGGGGCGCTACGCGCCGGTCGCTTTCGGCGATTTTGTGTCCGGCACAAACCACATACTGCCCACCATGTCCACAGCCCGGTATTCAAGCGGCGTGTGGGCGGGCACTTTTATCAAGACATCCTTTCATCAGTACGTGTCCCGCGAAGGCTGCGCGGCTCTCGCGGAGTCCGCCATGTATTTCGCCGAAATTGAGGGGCTGCCCGCCCACCGGGACTCTGTCCGGCTGAGAATTGAGGAGGGTTAGTAAGCAATGGAAAAAAATGAGATACTGGTGATGTACGGCAGCCGGCCTGAAGAAATGGCGTACCGTGTCGCAGAAGAAGCCGCCCTCGCGGAACTTATCGGGGACAGGGCAAAACGTATCGGCCTTAAACCGAACCTGGTGGTGGCCAGGCCCGCGGACGAGGGGGCGACTACCCACAGCGGAATCGCCCGGGGGCTTATCAGGTACCTGCAAGAAAACGGGTTCAGGAATATCGCCATAATCGAAGGCTCCTGGGCCGGAAGCCGTACAACGGAAGCTTTTCCCCGCTGCGGTTATACCGCGCTTGCGTCTGAATTTAGTTCCGGGGATAAGCGCGTGGAACTTATCGATACGCAAACCGATACGCACCACAGCCATGACTGCAGGGGTATGCGCATTGAAATCTGCGACAGCGCCCTTGCGGTCGATTTTATGATCAACCTTCCGGTGATGAAGGGCCATTGCCAGACCCTTATTACCTGCGCGCTTAAAAACAACAAGGGCGTTATTCCCAATTCGGAAAAACGGCGTTTCCATACTATCGGCCTGCATAAGCCCATTGCCCATCTTAACACTGTTGTAAAAAATAATTTTATACTTGTGGACGGTATTTGCGGCGATCCTGATTTTGAGGAAGGGGGCAATCCGGTAGCCGCGAACCGCGTATTCGCCGCCCGCGACCCGGTACTCTGCGATACCTGGGCCGCCGCGCAGATGGGCTACGCGGTGCAGGATATTCCCTACATTGGTTTTGCGGAAGAACTGGGCGTAGGTTCGGCAAGCCTTGGCAGGGCCATTGTCCGGGAAATTACCGCGCCGAAGAACGCGGCTTCTTTTGCCGCGAAGCCTTCGGGCAAGGCCCGCCGCCTGGCCGCGTACATAGACGAAAATAACGCGTGCAGCGCCTGTTACGCGGCGCTTGTATTTGCCCTTTCCCGGCTGGGCGAAAAAGAACTTGGCCGCCTTCCCGGGCGTATATGCGTAGGGCAGGGCTTTGCGGGCAAGGCCGGGAAAACGGGCGCAGGTAACTGCACCGCCGCTTTCGGCGCGTCTGTCAGAGGCTGCCCCCCGAGCGGCGCGGCCATCCTCGATTTCCTGCGCCGTCTCTGCCGGGCCGGGGAAGCGCCGGGGGGTACGCTGCCAATTGGGCGGTAATACTGTGCTTCATTCAAGGGCGGAAACTTTTGCCCATGCCTTTCGGCTTTCCATTCCGGTGCTTCTGGGATTTCTCGCCCTTGGAGCCGCCTATGGCCTGCTTCTCGTTGATTCAGGCTACCCCTGGTGGCTCGCGCCGCTTTCCGGCCTCGTCATTTACGCCGGCTCCGGCCAGTTCCTCGCGGTAGGCCTTTTCGCGGCCGGCGCAGGGCTGGGCGAAACCCTGGCGGCGGAGATGGCGCTCAACGCCCGGCATATGGCTTACGGCATCTCCCTTTTCAAGCGCATCGGGAATTCGGGCCGTTTTAAGTGGTATCTCGTTTACGCCCTGGCCGACGAAACCTTCGCGCTTATTTCCAATCTGGATGAAAAAGAAAGCGGGAATTATGATCGCGGTCTCCTTATGTTTTTTATCGCCTTCCTCGATCAGTGTTACTGGGTAACAGGTTCCCTGATAGGCGCCGTCGCCGGATTCCTTATCCCCTTTAACTTCGAGGGCATAGGTTTTTCACTTACCGCCCTTTTCATTGTACTCATGTGCGAGCAGATACTCAAAGTAAAGAAAGCGGTCCCTTTCCTTGTATCCGCGTCTGCCGCCGTCCTTGCCGTGGCGTTTCTTCCCCAGCGTTTCGCGCTGCTTGTGTCGCTCGCGGCGGCTATCGCGCTGGTAGAAATAAGTTCGGGAAGTTCGGGCCGCGCCCAAAACGGCGTTGTCCCCTCAGGGGGTGAGTAACCATGCTGGGCATCAAAACCGCCGCGCTTTATACCGCCGCGATTGGCCTTCTGGTTTTCTTCTGCCGGGCCTTTCCGTTTCTGTTCCTGCGTTCCGGCAAAAAAGATTCCGGCCATGCGGGGGACGGCGGGCAGACAAAAAAACAGATGATACTCGGCCGTTTTCTCGCCGTTGTTGAAAAAGCTGTTCCTCCGGCCGCCATGACCGTACTCGCGGTAAACAGCGTCGCGGCCCCGGTAAAGGATAATCTTATTGGCGGAATTCCGGTTCTGGCGGCGTCGATCTTTACCCTCCTTGTACACCTTTGGCGGCGCAATTTTCTTGTCAGCATTTTGGGCGGGACAGTGCTCTACATGGTATTGGAACGGCTGCTTGCCGGATGATCCCGCGCTTCAGCCTTTGCTTTTGGCGCGCTCAGAATCCCCGCGCTACCTAAGCCACCAAAACACCAGGACTATTACCGCCAGGGTGGCAAGGCCGGACACTATGTAGACCCAGAGGGGCAGGGTTTCGGCGCGGGGGTCCGCGGGTCCTTTCCCGGTCTTTGGGGCTTTCGCGGCCTTGCCGGGGGTATAGCCGCAGGCAGGGCAGCCGTTCCTGAAAAGGGCCTCCTCCCCTGTAAAATTGCAGCTGGGGCAGCGGACCGCCTGAAAGGCCCTGCCGCAGCCGGGGCAGTTTTTGGAATGCAGGGGTACTTCGGTACCGCAATTTTCGCAGAAAAAATGTGGTTTCGGCTGCTTCAATTCCCTTTCCTTAGCAATTTACCGCAAAGAATTTCACCGCAAAGTCGAATAAGTCAAAAAAGTAGAAGAAGGAAGGCTAAAATGCTCACTCTAGTCCTTGGCTGGAGCGGAACCCGTACCGGTAGGCGGCGGGGACGCGGCGGCTTCCTTTTTTTCCGCGGCGGGTTTTTCGGAAGGCGCGGATGCGCTGTCCGAAGCCGCGCCTGGAGCGGCGCCTTCCGGAGGGCTTTTAGGCTCGCCGCTTTTGGCCCCGGCGGAAGCGCCGCCGCTTTTTTTGTCGGTAACGTAGAACCCCGACCCTTTAAAAATAACGCCGCTTCCCCCATTGATAAGCCGGCGCACTTCTTTGCCGCATTCGGGGCAGACTTTAAGGGGCGCGTCGCTCATTTTTTGAAAAGCCTCAAAGGTGTAACCGCAGTCTTTGCATTCGTATTCATAAGTCGGCATGATAGAGAAAATTCCTTGGATTATAAAATTATAGGCCTCCAAAAGCCAGGCCGGAATATCCGGAGGCGCTTTCACCTGGATTTAACGAACCCCCCCGTTTTTCCGGCAGTCTGCCCGTCAAACAATGGTTTGCGCCGGCTAGGACTTTGGAACAAGCCCAATTTATCTTGAATATACCGAAAACATGTTAAAAAGTAAAGCGATTGCCTCCGGTTCCAGGACGCCGGTACTGAGAATCAGGGCGGCCCCGTCAACCGCCGGGGTATTGGCAAGAAACGCCGCTATGGCCGGCGGAAGTTCCGTATCGGCGGCAAAGAGCCGCATCATGCTGAACATGGAGGCCAGGGCTTTGGCCTGGCTTGGCGACTGGGTTTCAAGCCGTACCCTGGCGGTGTAAAGGCGCTTTTCCTCTTCCCCTTCCATAAATTCCCCTTCTTTCGCAGGGTATACCGCGAAGACGAGCAGATCCGCGGGGATCTGTATGGGGATATTAAGCTGGGCCATGAAGCGGTTAAGCGGGACCGAAGGGGACCGGACCCAGCCCGCCAGCGCCGCGTTTTCCCGGAATTCCCGGAAAGCGCCGGGAATTTCCACAGCGGCGGATCGGGGATAGGGATCGGCATTGGAGACCAGGGCGGAACGGGTTTCCAGAACCAGGGCAAGATCTTCCCGCCGGGAATACCAGTAGCGTTTCCCCGCCGGGGATTTGAGCTTCTTCCATTCCCGGCTAAAGGTAAAGGCAAAGCCGGCGCGTCCGGCGGGGTATTTTCCTTGGGCGGCGATGAGGTAGCGGCGCTCGGCGGGAACGGCCTCCCGCCGCGGCGATCCGGCGGGGGTGTCTTCTTCATTTGCAACGGCGTAAACCGCCCCCGTTGCGGTATCGGTCATGTCCAGGATTTCCGCCGCCTCTCCCCCCCGGATTCCCTCGAACAGCGCCAGGTCCAGAATGGGCCGGGCGGCGGGAATGTCAACGGCAAAGTAGGCCATGCCGCCGCCGTCAAGAGCGGCGAATTCCCCTTCAGGGCTGGGCCCGATAACAGGCGGCCTTGTCGCGCAGGAAAGCAGAAGGGAAAGGGCGCACAACAGGGCCGGCGCTGATAGGGCCGCCTTTAAAAGGCCCGGCATGGTTTTCCGGAATACTTCTATCTGTACTACAGTTTGGCTATTTTCACGAGCCATTTTTCATCCCCCGCCTCAAGTTCCGCCGCGTTTTCGGCCTTCTCCCAGATTACCTCCCGGGCCAGGGTTTCCTGGGCCGCGTAGTCCGCGAACGCTTCCCAGGCCGCCTTAAGCCGGTCCGGGCCGTAGAGCGAGAGCCTTATCCTGTCCGTAACTTCAAGGCCCAGCTCTTTTCTGAGATTCTGCACGCCCCGTACCAGATCGCGCACATCCCCTTCCCGCGACAGTTCTTCTGTTACCGTGGTATCAAGCCCCACCGTCAGAGTCCCCTCGTTGAGTACCTTGAGATTGGCCTTTTCGATGCGCCTGATATCCAGTTTTTCCACGGTAATTTCAACTGCCCTTTCCTCCAGGTCTATGGACAAGGTCGCCCCCTCAAGTATGCCCTGAATCTCCGTCTGGCTTAGCGCCTCTATCCGGGCGGCGGCGGCCTTCATATCCTTGCCCAGTTCCTTGCCCAGGACCCGGAAATTCGCCCTAGCCTGGTACTCCACAAGGTCTTCCTCGTTATCCCGGAAGCTGACATTCTTTACGTTAAGTTCCTCCCGGATTATTTCCGCCATTTCAAGAAGCACGGCCTTTTCCGCGGGGTTCCGGGTTACCAGTTCTACCTTTGAAAGGGGCTGGCGCACCTTGATGTTGTACTGGGACCGCAGGGCCCGCCCCATGGACACGGTATGCTGCACCGCGGCCATCTTGAACTCCAGTCCGGGATCGCGCCTGGCCCCGCGCACAGTGGGGAAGTCCAGAAGGTGTACGGATTCCGCCTCGCCGGGGAGGCGCAGGTTCTGCCAGATCGCATCGGTGACAAAGGGCATAAAGGGGGCGGCCACGGTGATGAGCGTCCTGAGCGCGTCGAAGAGGCACGCGTAGGCTTCGGCCTTGTCCGTGTCGGTTTCCGCGCCGGCATTGCCGCCCCTGCCGGAAATGCCGCTTTTAGAGGCGTCGCCTCCATGGGATGCGCGCCAGAAGCGGCGGCGGGAACGGCGTATGTACCAGTTGTTGAGAAAGTCGATAAATTCCAGAACCGGGTCCACGGCCCGGGACAGATCGTAGGAATCAAGGGCGGCCGACACTTTTTCTACCAGGGTTTCCGCCACGGAAAGTATCCATTTGTCGAGCGGGTTCGAGGGGTTTTCCGGCGCGCCTCCGGGTTCGGCCCCGTCTATATTGGCGTAGGTAACATAAAAACTGTAGGCGTTCCACAGGGGAAGTATGATGCTCTTGAGTACCTCTTTGACCCCGTCGTCGCTGAACCGGAGATCGTCGGCCTTTACCACCGCCGAGTGGATCAGGAAAAGCCTGAGCGCGTCGGCGCCGAAACTGTTTACCACGTCCATAGGGTCCGTATAGTTCCGCAGGCTTTTCGACATTTTTTTGCCGTCCGCGGCAAGCACCAGCCCCGATACCACGCAGTTCATAAACGCGGGCTTTTTAAAAAGCGCCGCCGCGAGTATGGTAAGGGTGTAGAACCAGCCCCGCGTCTGGTCAAGCCCCTCGTTGATAAAGTCGGCGGGGAAATGTTCGTCAAAGAATTCCTTGTTTTCAAAGGGGTAGTGGTTCTGGGCGTAGGGCATGGCCCCGGACTCAAACCAGCAGTCCAGCACTTCGGGTATCCGCCGCATGACGCCGCCGCACCCGCAGCTAATCGTTACGCTGTCTACAAAATGTTTGTGGAGATCCGTCAGTTCCGTCCCGGACAGTTCCTTAAGTTCCGCCCGGCTTCCCACGCAGATGGTCTTTCCGCAGTCCTGGCACTTCCAGATGGGGAGCGGGTTCCCCCAGTAGCGGTTGCGGCTGATGGCCCAGTCGCGGGCGCCCTCCAGCCACTTCCCGAACCGCCCCGCCTTGATATGATCGGGTACCCAGTAGATCTTGCCGTTTGCGTCGAGCATGTCCCCCTTGATCTTCTCCACATTGACGAACCAGGAACTTACGCCCCGGTAAATAAGGGGGCTGCCGCACCTCCAGCAGTGGGGGTAGGAGTGGAGGATCTGCTCCCTCTTTACAAGCTTCCCCTCGGCCCTGAGCCTTTCCATGATGGCCTTGTCCGCGTCTTTTACAAAGATCCCCTGGTAGTCCGGCACCTCCGCCGTAAAGCGGCACTCGGCGTCTACGGGGCAGACAACCGGGACGCCCGTCCCCTTGAGGACCCGCTGGTCGTCCTCCCCGAAACCGGGGGCGGTGTGGACAATGCCGGTGCCGTCTTCGGTGGAAACAAAGTCCCCGGCGTAAACCCGGAAGGCGTTCTTCTCCGCCGCCCAGGCGAAATACGGGAAAAGCGGCTCGTACTCAAGGCCAGCAAGATCGGAGCCTTTGAACCTTTGGACGATCCTGTATTCGCCGGCGCTTTTGTAATAGGCCGGAAGCCGGGCCTCCGCCAGGATATAGCGATCCCCCCCGTCCCCGGACTTGTCCGAAGGCAACTCCTGGACCAGCACGTAGTCGATGTCCGGCCCTACGGTAAGGGCCAGGTTGGAGGGCAGGGTCCAGGGGGTGGTGGTCCAGGCCAGGAAATAGCTATGGCCGCTTGAGAAATCCGGCAGGCCCCCGTCCTGCGGCGCTTGCGCCGCCGCGGGGTTTTGGGGGCGTTGCGGGGCGAAACCCGTTGGGTTTCGCCTCGGAGTTTGCTGTGCAAACTCCACGGGATTTTCCGCTTTAGGATCATGTGGGGGCGTTGCGGGGGTTTCCCCCGCAGAGGGGGGAAGCGGAGAAGCGCCCGGCTGCCCGTCCGCAGGGCGGGCGGACGAAGCTTCGGAGCGGGGGGGGAGGCTAGGACTTGCGCAGCAAGTCCGTCCCCCCCGTATTTTAAAACGGACTGTAATAGCGGGATCGTGGACATCCCTGTAGCCGCCCAGGTTGAGTTCGTGGTTGCTGAGTACCGTGGCGCAGCGGGGGCAGTAGGGGAGTATGTAGTAGCCTTCGTAGAGCAGGCCCTTTTCCCAGAGGGACTTCATTATCCACCAGATGGTTTCCATGTAACCGGCGTCCATGGTTTTGTAGTCGTTGTCGAAGTCTACCCAGCGGCCCAGGCGGCTGATATAGTGCCGCCATTCTTTTACATAGCGCAGCACCGACACCCGGCAGGCTTCGTTGAATTTTTCCACGCCGTAGCTTTCGATGTCGGACTTGGAATTGAGGCCCAGTTCTTTTTCTATGAGGGTTTCTACCGGAAGGCCGTGGCAGTCCCAGCCGAAGCGCCGCTCCACATGCCTGCCCTTCATGGCCTGGTAGCGGGGGATTATGTCCTTGATAGTGCTGGGTACGAAATGGCCGAAGTGGGGGAGGCCCGTTGCGAAGGGGGGGCCGTCGTAGAAAACGTACTCTTCCCGCCCGGCCCGCTGCGATACGGACTTTTCGAATATTTTGTTTTTCTCCCAGAACGACAGTATTTCTTCTTCCAGTTTGGGAAAATTTACCTTGGGATCAACGCTCCTGTACACCGCACAACTCCTGTTTTAAGCGCTTTGCTGTTTGTTCCGCTGTTCGCCGGGAAAACGCCGGTTAAATCGGGCTAAAGTCTAAAGTCCGGCCCGGTTTATCATTTCGTAAACCGTGTATTTTTTGATACGGAGCTGTTCGGCCACATCCCCCGCGGTCAGCAGATTCGACGCCATGGGGAAAGTATACCGTATAGGAAAGGGGAAGGGGAATAGGTAGTGAATAGGGCGCATTTCCGGCGCGGAGCGCCGGAAACCGGGCTTTGCGGGGTTCCGCTCCGCTCCATTCCCTTCGCTAAGGCAGCCTCCGGCTGCCGCGCTTCGGGAACGCTCCGCGCCCCTCCAATCCCTTGCGCGTGCCCAAATCCGGCGTCCTGCCGGATTTGGGCATCGGAGTTTGCCTGCGGCAAACTCCGGAAACAGCGGCATCCATGCCGCAACCCCTGCGGTGAGAAAGGTGCCAGGCACT
>JAIRZS010000360.1 GCA_031267115.1 Treponema sp. | reverse complement strand
TCCGCGTTCCGTTCGCCCTCAAGAACGATAAAAGCGCCCTGTTTATAAGAGACAAAGGATAGTAAAGGTTTTTCCGGCATCAGCGCTCCCCAGTCCCGCAATTATACGGGTTCAGCCGGCCGTTTGTCAATGAAAAGGCATGTATGCAAGATGCGCGCAAGGCGCGGGTACAGCGGTTTCATGTTCCAGCCCGGAATTTGGGCGCATCCGGCCCTGCGGGTCGGACCGGGCTTTACGCTTGTATCTTTTTTGCCTGCGGCAAAAAAGGATACCGCTTCAATCCCTTGCGCATCCCATAGTGAAAAATTTTACCGCTATTTTTTTACCGCAAAGTCGAAAAAGTCGAATAAGTTTAAGAAGTTGAAGAAATGAGGGGTCAGACCTCCCCCTTTCACTCAAAACCTCATTCGCTTTTTTGGCTTTGAATGCAAGACGGTGTCAGACCCCTTCCTTTTATTCACAAGGCAGGGTCAGACCCTCCCTTCATTCAAAGATCCCTGCCGCAGCCCCTGCGGTTAATTCATTTTACCGCTAAGTGGAAAAAGGGGAATTTTACCGCAAAGTCGAAAAAGTCGAATAAGTTCTTGCGCTCAGGTCTTTTCGTTGACCTCATCATACTTCTTATACTTCTTTGACTTCGAACCTTGGTTCGATTTGACTTCGCGGTGAAAACCCTTAAATAAGCGCCTATGGCGTCCGGCGCTTTTTTGTTATAATTTAAATCGCGGGTTTTGAATTCCGGCGGAAAAGGAAAGGGGGTTTTATGAATACGGGCGGGAAGGACGGGGCGGATTTCTGGATTGAAAGGCTGGGCCTCGCGCCCCACACGGAAGGCGGCTGGTACCGGGAAATCTGGCGGGCCGGTCTTGAAATTCCGCAAAACGCCCTGCCCGCCGGATACGGGGGCCCGCGCCCGGCGTGTACTTCCATTTACTTCCTGCTCCGGGAAGGGGAGATCTCCGCCTGGCACAGGGTCCGTTCCGCCGAAATATGGCTATGGCACGCCGGGGGCATCCTGGAACTGCGACTCGGCGGCAGGGGCGCTTCCCCCAATATAGAAGAGACCCGCCTCCTTGGGCCGGGCATTGCGGAAAGCGCGGGCTTTCAGGCCGTGGTAGCCCCGGAAATCTGGCAAAGCGCCGTTATCCATAGCGGGGGTTTCGCGCTGGCCTCCTGCGTTGTTTCCCCGGGTTTCCACTGGCAGGATTTCTCCCTGTATTGAATCGATCCGCCGGATCGTGTATAAAATTCAAAAGGAGATATAAAAATGAAAACTATTCTGAAAATGGCGGGCGTCTCTGTTCTTGCGGCGGCCCTTCTTTCGCCCCTGTACGCGGGCGGCGGCAAGGATACCAAAACCGCCGCGGCGGCGGGCCTCAAGGTCGGCATCCTCACAACATCAGGGGTTGACGACGGCTCTTTTGGCCAGGACTGTTACAACGGCATTCTGGACTTTATCAAAGCCAACCCGGAAGCCACGGTTACCCCGGTCAAGGAACCGGACATGGCCAAGGTGCTGGACGCTGCGGGGAACATTATCGCCGATTACGACGTGCTGATCCTCCCTGGTTTTGAATTTGCCCCGGTGGGCGCCCTGATGCAGGACAATCCGGACCGGAAAGTGATCCTGGTCGACTCCAACCCCACGGACGCGGCGGGCAAAGAGGTCGAGCTTCCCAATATTTACGCCATGGTTTTCCACGAGGAAGAAAGCGGCTTTTTCGCGGGCGTGGCGGCCGCGCTGGAAACCAAGTCCGGCAAGGTCGCATTTATCGGCGGCATGGCCTTCCCCTCCGTAGTAAACTACCAGTTCGGTTTTGAATCCGGAATCGCCTACGCGAACAAGTACTACGGGACAAACGCCCAGCTTGTCAACCTTCCCTCTTACGCGGGTACCGATGTAACCGGCAAGGCTATCGGGGGCAACTACGTGGGCAACTTTGCCGACGAAGCTACCGGCAAGGTAATATGCACCGCCCTTATCGCCCAGGGGGCCGACGTGGTCTTCGTAGCCGCCGGCGCTTCCGGCAACGGGGCTTTTACCGCGGCCAAGGAGGCGAACGGGATCTACGTTATCGGCGTTGACGTGGACCAGTGGGACGACGGCAGAACGGGCGGCAGGAATGTGGTGCTTACCTCGGTCCTTAAGGTTATGCACCTCAACATAACCCGGCAGCTCCAGTCCATCAAAGACGGCACATTCAGGGGCCAGAACGCCCTTCTGGGCGCCTCCACGGATTCTACCGGATATGTGAGCGCCCCCGGCCGGCAGCAGCTTTCCGCCAACTCCCTTGCCAGGCTGGAGGAAGCCTACAGCCAGCTTAAGGCGGGGAAGATAGTCCCGGCGGCCAACTTTAACGGCCACAGCCCGTCGAATTTCCCCGGCCTTTAACAGCGGCCCCGCGTTATACGCATTATAAACCGGGAGGCGGCAGCACGCGATGGAAGATACCGGATACATCGTTGAAATGCGGCATATCACCAAACGCTTCCCGGGCATTACCGCCAATGACGATATTTCCATCGGGATAAGGCGGGGGGAGATATTTGCCTTTCTCGGCGAAAACGGGGCGGGAAAATCCACCCTTATGAGCATGCTCTTCGGCATGTACGAGCCTGACGAAGGCGAGATTATTGTCCGGGGGCGGAAAGTGTCGCTGTCGTCTTCAAACGAGGCGGCCGCCCTTAATATCGGCATGGTACACCAGCATTTCCGCCTGGTCCCGAATTACACTATCGCGGAAAATATAATCCTGGGGATCGAGCCGGTAAAAAAAGCCTTAGGCGTCTTCCCGTGCATTGACATAAAGGCCGCCTCAAGGCGGATTCTGGAACTTTCCAAAAACTACGGGCTGGAAGTCAACCCCGGCCTGCCTATAGAAAAAGTAAATGTCTCCACGCAGCAGCGGGTTGAAATTCTCAAGATGCTCTACCGGGACGCGGAGATACTGATCTTCGACGAGCCTACCGCGGTACTGACCCCGCAGGAAATAGAATTTCTGCTCAAGATAATGGGGGAACTGCGGAACAAAGGCAAAACGATTATTCTGATTACCCATAAGCTTGAGGAGATAAAGCGGATAGCGGACCGCTGCGCCATACTCCGCAGGGGGAAGCTTGTCAAAGTGCTGAACGTGGGCGAGGCTTCCGCCCAGGAAATGGCGAACCTCATGGTAGGGCGGGAAGTGTCCTTCGAACGGGAAAAAACACCGCCCCGCTACCGGGGCACGGTACTTGAGGTAGAAGGGCTTACGGTCCGTAACGAGAACCATTTCGATGTGGTAAAGGACGTTTCTTTCTCCGTCCGGGGCGGGGAGATCTTTGCCATAGCCGGGGTTTCGGGGAACGGGCAGGTGGAGATAGCCGACGCGGTGGCGGGCCTGGCCAAACCCGCCCGGGGGCATATACGCCTTAAAGGCGAGG
Source organism: Treponema sp. (assembly GCA_031267115.1). Taxonomy (GTDB): domain Bacteria; phylum Spirochaetota; class Spirochaetia; order Treponematales; family Breznakiellaceae; genus JAIRRR01. The sequence continues at coordinate 11,006 of JAIRZS010000360.1, read as the reverse complement.
ATATTACCCACGCGTCCATACGGGGCAGGATCGAAAAGGGCATTGCCTATATTCCCGAGGACAGGCAGAAGTACGGGATCATCCTGGATTTTACCCTGGAAAACAACCTTGCCGTTAAAACCTATTACCGCGTCCCGTTTTCCGCAGGGGGGGTGCTCCGGCCTGAGGAATTCGGGAATTTCGCCGGCCGCCTGATCGAACGTTACGACATACGGAGCGGGGAAGGGGTAAAAACCATCACCCGCGCCATGAGCGGCGGAAACCAGCAGAAGGCGATTGTGGCCCGGGAGATTTCCCTGGACGCGGAACTGCTGATATTTGTCCAGCCGACAAGGGGCCTGGATATAGGCGCTATCGGGAATATCAGGAAACAGATCCTTGACGAGCGGGACAGGGGAAAGGCGATTCTGCTTATCTCCCTGGAACTGGACGAGGTTATGAAGCTGGCCGATACCATCGGCGTCATCTATAACGGGAAGCTCCTTCGGACCGCCCCGGCCAAAGAACTTTCCGCCAACGAGGTGGGGGAGTATATGATGGGGGTTACCGGATGAGCGCGGATACCGGCGGTTCCGCCGGACAGGCCCGGCCCGCAAACCGCAGCCGGCCCTTCCCCCTGATTCTGCGCCTCCTGGGGGAAGACAGGACCAGCGTCTGGGCAATACCGGCCTTTTCCATTGCCCTTTCCCTTGCCGCAGCGGCGGTACTATTGCTTGCCATGGGGAAGAATCCCCTTGCCGCCCTGGCGGCGTTCTTAAAGGGTAGCGGGTTCCTGCCCCGGCCTTCCTATGCCGGGGGCCAGAATATGGCGACCGATCTCCTTTCCTTCCTGGGGATCATGGCCCCCATGCTCCTCGCTTCGCTGGGCATGGTGGTCGCGCTCAGGGCGGGGATGTTCAACATAGGCATAGCCGGGCAGATGCTGGCCTCCGGTTTTCTCGCCTTGGTGACGGTGGGTTACAGCGGCCTGCCCGGAATAATCGCCCGGCCTCTGGTAGTACTCATCGGCATAGGCGCGGGCGCACTTTTGGGATCTTTGGCCGGCTGGCTTAAGTCCCGCTTCAATATCCACGAAGTAGTATCCACCATCATGTTCAATTACATTATCAACTATGTAACAGGTTTTTATATCAACTCATACTTTGTAGATCCCATAACCCGCGCCTCCAGGATCTGTTCGCCTTCTTCCCGGCTCACCCTTACCGGCCTCGCTCTGGGAAGGCTCCGCCCTACCCTGCCCTTGGGCATACTGATCGCCCTGGCTTCGGTTCTGATTATCCGCTTTATCCTGGACAGGACCACATTGGGGCTTGAATTAAAGGCCGTGGGAATGAACCGGGACGCCGCGCGTTACGCGGGCATCAAAGAAGGGCGCTGCATAGTCCTTGCCATGCTGTTTTCCGGCGCGCTTGCGGGCCTTGCCGGAGTCTGCTATTACCTTGGCTACTACAACAACATTGTTCCCAAGGCCCTGCCGGACATGGGTTTTGACGCGATAGCGGTCGCCCTCCTGGGCAATACCAGCCCGGCGGGTTCGGTCTTCGCGTCCATACTGGTAACGGTTTTTCAGAGGGGCAGCGTGTACATGAGTTCTACCGTCGGCGTCCCCAAAGAGATCGCCAGCGTTATCATCGGCTTCCTGCTGCTCTTCAGCGCATGCAACGGGTATATCCGCTACTTCGCCAAGTCCCGCCTGGAGAAAAGCACATGGACATGATCATGATTGACGGCCTTTCCTTCGCGATGCCCCTGCTCGTCATGGCAATAGGGGGGATCTACTGTGAAAGGAGCGGCGTTACCATGCTGGCCCTGGAAGGCCTCCAGGGATTCGGCGCCTTTACCGGCTCGGCAGTGGCGATACTTTGCGCCGTGAAGACGGGCGGCGCCGGGAGCGCTTCCCCCTGGATAATCTACATAGCAATGGCCGCTTCTATGGCGGGCGGCCTCGCCTTTTCCCTGATCCACGCGGCCCTCTGCGTCAAGTTCCGCGCGCAGCAGGTAATAAGCGGCGCGGTAGTCAACACCCTTGCCGTCGCGCTTACCACTTTTTTTACCAGCATCATAAACCTGGGCCTTACCGGGGAAGCGTCCAACAAATTCCAGATAGGCGTTGCCGGCCGTTTCACCGTGCCCGTGCTTTCACGCATACCTGTCCTGGGCGGCCTCTTCAAAAATATGTACCCCTTTGAAATAGTAATACTGGTAATAGCCTTTATCGCCTGGTATCTGCTTTACAGGACGCCCTACGGACTCAGGCTGCGTTCCTGCGGGGAAAACCCCGCAAGCCTTGACGCGGCCGGCGGCGATGTGGCAAAGACCCGTCTGGGCGCGGTCATGATCTGCGGGGCGCTGTCGGGCCTTGGGGGGATATTCCTCGCCTATTCGATTTCCGCCACCTTCTCCCCTTCCATTTATATGGGTTACGGATACCTGTCAATCGCGGCGCTGATATTCGGTAACTGGAAAATACTGCCCACCTTCGCGGTCTGCCTTTTCTTCGGTTTTGCCAAGTCGTCGGGCTACCAGCTCTGCCTTTTCCTAGGCATGTCAAGCAGTTTTTCCGATCTGCTTCTGGTCCTGCCCTATGTGCTGACTCTGCTGCTGCTCATCTTCTTCTCCAAACACAACCGCCCCCCAAGGGCTTTGGGAGAATTCTTTGACAAAGGCAAGCGGTAGTTTTCCGGAAAGACGGCGGGGCTTATTACAGGATACTTGAATTTGGAGTGATATTACGCAAAGCAAAAAAGAACTGCGCAAAACAATGAAGGCCCTGCTCGCCGCCCTCCCCGCGGGCCAATTTGCCGTTGAAGGCGAACAGGCGGCAAAGCGGCTTGCGGAAACAGGCATGTGGAACAATTCCCGCAGGGTACTGCTTTACTGTTCCATGGCCGGGGAAATCGCGATGCGGCCCCTTATCGATCGCGCGTTCCGTGACGGAAGGGAAATGTACTTCCCCAAAGTCGGGGGGAATATCATGCGTTTCTACCGCGTGGATTCGCCTGAAGGCCCCTGGGCCGAAGGCGCCTTCGGAATTAGGGAGCCTGGGGAATGCGGCGGCGGACGGCTTTTCGACGCTCAGGGCGCAGATCCTTTCCTCGTCGTCACCCCGGGCCTTGCCTTTGACCGATCCGGCGGGCGCATGGGCCGGGGCGGCGGCTTTTACGACAAATTTTTCGCGGACCTCGATTCAAAACGCGCCGTTTATTACGCCGCCGGCTACTGCCTTGCCTGCCAGATTACGCAAGAGGTACCTGTCGAAAGCCTGGACAAAAAAGTCAACGCCCTCTGCACTGCGGAAGAATTTCTGGTCTTTTCGTAACAGGGAGGAAAATACGCGGCCGCCTATTCGCGGATATCTTCCAGCTCGACATCGGACAGGAAAGCGATAATGGATTCAACATCTGCGCGGGAGAGGCCCGAAATTTTCATGGTACAGCGGCTATGGCCCGGATCGTCCCCGTCGGCGTAGATGTAGGAAAAGATATTCCCGCCCTTCTCAGCGATGGCCCCGGCAATTCTGGCAAGCTCGCCGGGACGCTCGTGGATATTAATGGCGATCCGTATCCCGCTTTTGCGGGCGCCAAAGGCGTTGATAAACACATGGAAAAGGTCCGTATCGGTGATGATCCCGACCAGCAGCGAACCCTTCACCACCGGGAGGCAGCCTATGTGCTTGTCCGCCATAATCCGGGCGGCTTCCTCCACTACCTCGTCCTCGCGTACGGTGATCACATGCTTTTCCATCACCTTCTCTACCTTGAGTTTCGAGAGCAGGTAGCTTATCTCGTAAATGTCCAGGGTGGTGGCGGGAGAAGGCCCGGCCTTTATAAGGTCCTTCTGGGTCACAATCCCCACCAGCTTGCCGCTCCTGTCCAAAACCGGCAAATGCCCTATCTTTTCCTTGTCCATAAGGGAACGGGCTTCATTTACCGACGCATCCGGCGAAATAGAAACGGGATTTTCGGTCATTACCCGGCGAATTATCATGTCATACCCCCTTCTCCAATTATAGCGTGTTTTTCAGGATTGCGGTTCCAAAAATCTATTTTTTAATTAGCCCTTACCCGCCCAGATACGCAGTTTTAACCGAATCGTCTTTCATTAGTTCGGCGGCGGGGCCGGTTTTGACTATCTGGCCTGTTTCCAGTATGTACGCGCGGCCGGCTATACCCAGGGCTTTAAAGGCATTCTGCTCAACCAGCAGTATCGTAGTCCCGCCTTCGTTAATGCGGCGGATAATGGAAAAAATTTCATCAACCAGGATGGGCGCAAGCCCCATGGAAGGTTCGTCCATGAGGAGGAGCCGGGGCTTGGCCATAAGGGCGCGGCCCATGGCGAGCATCTGCTGCTCGCCGCCGGAAAGGGTGCCGGCTATCTGGCGCGCGCGTTCTTTGAGCCTGGGGAATATGCTGAAAACATTCTCCATATCCTGCCTGACGCCCGCGCGATCCCTGCGGGTATACGCCCCCATTTCAAGGTTATCCCTGACTGTAAGGTTGGCGAAGATACGCCGGCCTTCCGGAACCTGGACAAGGCCGGACGCGACGATCCTGTCCGGGGAAAGGCCTGTAATATCACGGCCGTCAAAAACCACGGTCCCGCCGGTCTTTTTGATGATATTGGAAATGCCGTGCAGGGTGGTAGTTTTTCCCGCCCCGTTGGAACCGATCAGGGTAATGATCTCCCCCTGCTCGACATCAAAGGAAATTCCCCGCAGGGCCTGAATCGCGCCGTAATGGACGGCAAGCTTATCGACTTTAAGGATCAAACAAGCGCCTCCTCGCCCAAATAGGCCTTGATGACCGCCGGGTCCTTGCGGATTTCGCCGGGCAGGCCCGCGGCAATCGTCCTGCCGTAGTCCAGCACCAAAAGCCGCTCGCAGATGCCCATTACCAGGTGCATGTCGTGTTCGATAAGAAAAATCGTAAGGTTGAATTTTTCCCGGATAAACGAAATAAGCCGCATAAGGCTTTCGGTTTCCTGGGGATTCATCCCTGCGGCAGGCTCGTCAAGCAGCAGGAGTATCGGGTTCGAGGCCAAGGCCCTGGCTATCTCAAGTTTGCGCTGTTCCCCGTAGGGCAGATTACGGGCAAGCTCGTGCTTTTTGTGGTCTATCTTGAAAAGGGAAAGCAGTTCCTCCGCCCGGCCCGCCATATGCTCTTCGTCAATGTGGAAACGGGGAAGCCGGAACAGCACGTCCAGCGGGTTCTCCCGGCGGCCCGAATGAAGGGCGATGCGTACATTGTCTTCTACCGTAAGGTTGTTGAAAAGCCGGATATTCTGAAAGGTCCTGGATATCCCGATATGGTTGAGCCTTGAAGGCGCGATCTTCCCCAACTGATAGGCCCTGCCGTGGCGGTCCCAAAAACTAATATCCCCCTCCGTGGGCATGTAGACCCCGGAAAGCATGTTGAACACCGTGGTCTTCCCCGCGCCGTTTGGGCCGATAAGGCCCACCAGTTCACCCTGGTAAAGCTCGCAGGAAAATTCGCTTACCGCCCGAAGCCCTCCAAAAACAATGGAAATATCGGAAATCTTGAGTCTGAGATTCCGTTCCTCAGCCATGATCCCCTCCCCTGCCGGAAGCCTGGGCGGGCGCAGCTTTGCCCCGTTTAAAAATCCGGTCAATGGTTTTTACAAAGGAAAATTCCTTCATCCCCAAAAGCCCCTTGGGCCTGAACAGCATAATAAAGATCAGGATGAGCGGGTAGATAAGCAGCCGGTAATCCTCAAGGAACCGGAGAAATTCCTGGAGATAGGTGAGAACATATGCCGAAAGGATGGAACCGGTCATGGAACCCATCCCCCCGAGAACAACGTAGATCAGAAAATCGATGGATCGGAGGAACTGGGCGATATCGGGCTTGACAAAACCGACCACCATAGCGTAAAGGGAGCCCCCCAGGCCGGCAATAAAAGAGGCTATCACAAAGCCCGTCATTTTATAGCGGAAAATATTGATGCCGCAGGAATTGGCAGCAATTTCGTCTTCCCGGCAGGCCATGATTGCCCTGCCGTAGCTGGAACGCAGAAAATTCTGCAAAAGCGCCAATACGGCGATTAACACTATTATAACTACCACAAAGGCGATTTCGCCGTTCAGCACCATGACGGTGGTGAACTGCCTGCCGTTGGGCCCCCCGGTCAGGGCCTTTAAATTGATAAAAACAACCCTGATTATTTCCCCAAAACCGAGGGTAACAATGGCAAGGTAGTCCCCGGAAAGTTTCAGTACCGGAAAACCGATAAGAAAGCCCGCGACGGCGGTAAGGACAGTGGCGCACGCCGCCGCAAGGGGCAGGGGCATGCCGAGATCTAAATTGAAAAAAATGCAGGAATAGGCGCCTATAGCCAGAAAACCCGCCTGGCCCAGTGAAAGCTGCCCGGTAATGCCGACGATCATGTTGACCGACACTGCCATTATGGCGTTGACCCCTCCCATGGTAATAATATGGGCCGTATAAGCGTCAATGACACCGGTTTTTACCAGCGCGAGGGAAAGGGCTATTATGATAATACTCACTACAACCAGAATCATGGTTTTACGCCGGGATTCCCGCGCTGCCGTATTGTTCATACCTTTATCCTGAGTTTTCTGCCGAGGATTCCCGTGGGTTTAATCAGGAGAACGATGATAAGAATCCCGAACGAAATCGCGTCGCTGTACTGGCTGGAAATAAAACCCTTGGTCAGGGTTTCCGCGATCCCCAGGATAAAACCCCCGAGCATAGCGCCGGGTATGGAGCCTATTCCCCCCAGAACGGCCGCTACAAAGGCCTTAAGCCCCGGCATCATACCCATCAAGGGATTCACCTGGGGGTAGGCGCTCGCGTAGAGGACGCCGCCGGCCGCCGCCAGTACCGAGCCAAGGGCAAAGGTAAAAGTTATGATCCCGTTTACCGAAATTCCCATAAGGCTGGCAGCCCCTATATCAAAAGAAACCGCCCGCATAGCCTTGCCCCGCTTGGTATAGTTCACCAGCAGATTCAGGGCCAGCATAAGCAGGGCAGAAAGGAAAACCACAATGATCTGGATATTGGAAATAGAAAGGCCCCCGCCCAAGTCTACATTGACCACCGCGGGCCGGGGAAACTGGCGGGGATTCGGCCCGATAAAGGGCAGGACCCGTGCGCCGTTTTCCAGAATCAGGCTCACCGCGATAGCGGTAATCAGAGAATTGAGCCGGGGCGAGGAACGCAAGGGACGGTATGCCAAGCGCTCGATAGTGATGCCGAAACCGGCGCACACAATGCCGGAAACAAGGAAAGCCGCAAGCATCCCCGCAGGGCCGGCGCCTATGGCGCCCAGCACGAAGAACGCCGTATACGCGCCTACCATCAGGATATCCCCGTGGGCAAAGTTGATAAGAAGCACTATCCCGTAGACCATGGTATAACCCAGGGCTATCAGGGCGTAAATCGATCCCAAAGAAATGCCGTTTATCAGTTGCTGGAGTACTATCATACCGCCCCGATCCGTCCTCTCCAAACCCCAAACCGGTCTCAAAATATTGGGGTAAGAAAACCTCTAAAAACTGAAGTTTTTAGAGGTCCCATTAGATTTTGAAAGGCACTCTGCCCGCCGTACAACCCCGGGGTTAGCCTTATTTGGGATTAACCATGGTCTTGTAGGTGTTGACCAGTTTGCCGTCCTTTCTGACAATTTCAAGAATAGCCGCGCTTTTGACAGGATCGCGGTTCGCGTCGAAACGGATATTGCCGGTAACATAGGGGCCGTTGATCTTCGCCATGGCATCCTTTACCGCGGCATTATCGAAGCTGCCCGCGGCCTTGATTCCGTCGGCAACCAGCATCATGGTGTCATAACCGAGGGCGGAAAACTGGGTAGCGGTCTTGTTGAATTTGGCGGTAAAGGCCCTTACAAAGGCCTGGCCCCTGGGATCGGTAGTATCCGCCGCGAAACCCGCAGACCAGAAACCGTTGAGGACTTCGTCCCCGGCATTGTCAACAAGGCCGTCCCAGCCGTCGCCGCCTATCAGGGCGCAGTTGACCCCCTGCGCCCGGAGCTGCTTCGCCTGGAGCGCCACATCGTTGTAGTAGTTGGGAAGGTACACCACGTCGGGGTTGGCCGCCCTGATGCGGGTAACCTGGGCGTTAAAATCGACATCGCCGCTCTGGTAGGCTTCGTCGGCCACAACCTGGCCGCCTACAGCCCTAAACTGCTGGCGGAAGGCATCGGCCAGGCCGCTGTTGTAGTCGGCCCCGGCGTCGTAGAGAACGGCCGCCCGGCGGCTTCCCAGCGTGTCATAGGCAAAGTCCGCGCCCACTACGCCCTGGAAGGGATCGATAAAACAGGCCCGGAAAATATAGTCGCCGGTCCTGGTAACCTCCGTATTGGTGGCCGAGGGGGAGATAAGGATGATCTTGTTCTGCTGGGCCAGGGCTGTCATCGCCTGGGTAGCGCCGGAGGTACTGGAACCGAGGACAACGCTAACCTTGTCCCTGGTGGTCAGCTTGGTAAAGGCGTTGACCGATTTTTCGGCGTTACCTTCATCATCCTCGGCGATAAGGGCCAGCTGCTTGCCCAGAAGGCCGCCCGCGGCATTGATCTCGTCAATCGCCAAAAGGGCGCCGTCCCTGGACTCGGTCCCGTAGAAGGCGACCGTACCCGAAAGCGGGAAAACCGCGCCGATACTGACAACATTGCTGTCTTTGGCGCCGCCGGCAAAAGCCAGGGACGCGGCAAAGCAGATCGCGAAAATTGCCAAACCAATCTTCTTCATACTCTACTCCTTAATTTTTCTTTCCTTCGCCTCCGCCAAAGGCGGAGTAATGAAAACTATCATCGGGGAAATAATAACGTATATTTATACAGCCTGTCTAGTATTTTGCGAAAATTTTAAAAAATTTTGTATAATAATACAGCGTGCGCAGCTACAGGGGGTTATTTTAAAGAAGAAACCACCGCGAAGTCGAAAAAGCAAGAAAAAAGAAGCATCTTAGCCTTCCTTCTTTGGCTTTTTCGACTTAGCCGGTAAAATTTCCAAAGCATGTTTTATTACAATCAATCAATCCATTAGGGGTTTACGGTCGTCTTATAAACAGCCGCCAGATTGCCCTTGGCGTTGTTTACAATTTCCAGCATAAACGCGGATTTTTTGGGGTTCCGGTTTTCGTCGAAGCTGAGGACGCCCGTCACATAATGGCCTGTCGAAACAGCCAGGGCGTCGCGTATAGACCGCGAATCGCCCGCGCCGGCGTTTGCCAGAGCGCTCCGGAGCAGATAAACCGAATCGTAACCCAGCGCCGCCAGGGAATCGGGGGTTGCCCGGTATTTTGCCCTGTAGGTAGTTACAAAATTGACAACTTCAGGCTCCGGGGCGCCGGGATCATAGTGGCTGGAAAAGAAGCTGTTCAGCAATTCCCCGCCGGTATTGGTATTCCCAAGCGCTAGGGCGCCGTCCCAGGCATCGGTCCCTATCAGGGGAACGGAGATACCCTCGTCGCGGATTTGTTTGGAAATTAGCATCACCCGGGTATAATAATCGGGAATGTATATGACATCCGGCACGGCGGACTTTATCCTGGATATCTGCGAACTAAAATCCGTGGCGTCCGAAGAATAGGCTTCGACAGCCGCGATTTCCCCGCCCTGGCTCTCAACGGCATAGGCAAAAGTCCGCATCAGGGCCGTGGAATACTCGGTGGAACTATCGTAGAGAATAGCGGCTTTAGCGGCCCCGAGATCCCGGACGGCAAAATTGCCCCCCACAATCCCCTGGAAATCGTCGGTAAAGCAGGTCCGGAAAATATAGTCCCCGGTATCGGTAATGGAAACAACCGTGGAAGCCGGTACCAGGAGCACGGTTTTCCGCGACTGGGCCAGGGGGGCAATGGCCTGGGTACAGGCCGAAGTAACGGAACCGATAACCGCCGGCACCTTGTGCCGGGAAACAAGCCGTTTGAAAGCGTTAACTGCCTGAGCGGGGCTGGCTTTGTCGTCTTCGTAGACAATCCTGAGACTGCGTCCGTTGACGCCCCCGGAGGCGTTGATCTCTTCCACGGCAAGCTCCATGCCGTTCCGGGCGTGTTCCCCGTAGGCGGCCATTGGCCCTGAAAGGGGCAAAACGCTCCCTATAACAACGGTATTCGGATCGGCCTTTCCGCCGGCAAAGGCGAGAACGCCGGAAAAGAGCAGCCCAAAGACGATAAAGCAGTATTTTCTTTTATTAACTTCCATAGATTTATCCCCCTAAAGCTCAAGTTTCCGGGAAATACCCGCGGATCCTAAACAAGCCTTATTTATTTATCGAACGTTTCTGCTTATAGATTAATGAAATTATACAACGGGAACCGGCAATTTTCAGATTTGAGACATTCGGAGGGCGCATTTCCGCTGCTCCGCACCGGAAACCGGGCTTTCCGCTTGTATCTTTTTTGCCCACGGCAAAAAAGGATACCGCTTCAATCCCTTGCGCTGCTGTTAAACGGCATCCATGCCGTTTAACAGCTTTGAGTTTTTGCTCCGCAAAAACTCATGAATTTCCGCAGCCGGCATCCCTGCCGGCCCGCCTGTGGCAAACTCCGTCTATCCGCCGCCGGCGGATAGCAATGGAAACAGCGGCATCCATGCCGCAGCCCCGCGGCTAAATTTTTTAACCGCAAAGTCGAAAAAGTAAAAGAAGTACAAGAAGGAAGGAACACCTCTTTAACTTCTTTCCCTTTTTGGCTTTGAATGTAAGCCGGGGTCAGACCCCTCCCCTTCATTCAAAACTTATTCGACTTCTTCGACTTCGCGGTGAAAATCCACCGGAGGCCTGTATGGGGGGTAGCGGAGAAGCGTTTTTGCCGGAGGCAAAAACCTTCGGAGCGCAGGGGGGCCGGAAGGCGGCCCCCTGCCGCAGGCAGGGGTAGAGGCGCCCGCCGACCGGTAAGAGGCCCCCCCTTAATAGAGATTAAGTTTTTTCGATCCGATTCGATTCAAATTAAATCAAATTCGGATTACCGAAGGTAGACCTAGGGTTCGAGCTTGAGCCTTATACCGGC
>JAIRZS010000215.1 GCA_031267115.1 Treponema sp. | reverse complement strand
AGATTTTTTGGTTTTGGGCGCATCCGCGCGCCGGAGGCGCACGGACCGGGCTTTCCGCTTGTATCTTTTTTGCCTGCGGCAAAAAAGGATACCGCTTCAATCCCTTGCGCTTCTCTCCGCCTGCGGCGGAGAGCAATGGAATCAGAAGATCCCGCTTGCGCGGGGGAGGTCCATGGCGCGTTCCGTATCGGGACATTTTCCGCTATTTTTCAATTGCGGGCCGCACTGTCCTTTTCCTATACGCTTATATTGTTTTCCCGCCTGTTTTTGTTGTTCCAGGCGCCGCCTCTCTGTTATAATTGAAGTATGGGGTAACTATTCAGTCTGTCACTTGCCAATAAATGCCAAGTGGGGGTAGCTCGGAAAAAATGTAGTTTTTTTCGAGCGGAGGGGGTCTAAACCCCCTCGTTCAACCGGATATGGCAAAAAGCCTTGTCAAGGCTTTTTGCGGAGTGGGGGCTTTAGCCCCCCGACTGAATAATTACAGTATGGGTATGGTATTGCGAAAATTGCCCACCGGCCCGGGGGCCGTATTTGCCGCGAGGTTTTTAAAAAAATGAGACATCTGGTTACGGTAAAAAAAGTTTCACGGGAACCTCTAAGAGCTTCGGTTTTTAGAAACAGATTTGCCCTGTTTGTATTGGTTATCTTTATTTTGGTTTTTTCTTCCTGTGCCGGCGGCGGGCAGGGCCGGCAGGACGGCAGTTATATCACTATTGGCGTATTGGAACCGCTTACCGGGGTGCAGTCCGGAGGCGGCAATCTTGAACTTGAAGGGATAGAGCTTGCGCACGAGCTTAACCCGGCGGTAAATATCGGCGGGAAACTTTACCCGGTACGTCTTGCCGTGGAAGACGCTAAATCGGAGCGGGAAGATACCGTTACGGCGGTACAGTTACTCGTTGACCGGGAGAAGGCCTCCGTGATACTCGGTACCTGGGACTCCGGCCTCGCGAGCGTTGCGAGCGATGTAATCCGGAGAAGCAAGGTTCCCGCCATTGGCATAACCTGTACCGGCCCCCGGATTACCGCCCAAAACGATTACTATTTTCGAATCTGTTTTAACGACGCCAGCCAGGCCAATGCCCTGGCAAAATACGCCAATGACGCCCTTGGCAGGCATAGGGGAATTATTATCTACGAACAGAATAACAGCGCTTTTGAGATTTTGCACAATGATATTATCAAGCGCTTTGAGGAATTTTTTGTTACCTACCGCAGCGGAAGAAGAGGGTACAACAGCATTATTGACGAATTTGAAATTTACGCGGGGGTAAATCAGGATTTCTCCGGTATGCTGACCGGTGTCAGGAGGGATCCGGACGAACTGCCCAGTATTCGGGAAATCAACCCGGATGTCATTTTTATCGCGGCGGACTACCAGGAAGCGGTACAGATAATAAGGCAGGCGAAGAGTCTGGGCCTCAGAATCCCCATCATCGGCACGGCCAATCTCGATACTCCCGACTTTTTCGCCGCGGGCGGCGAGAACCTGGAAGGCCTGTTCTTTGCCAGCCACTACAACCTGGATGTCGCCTCGACTCCCAGGGCGGCGACCTTTATCCGGGAATACAGAGCCCGGAACGACAATCTCAACCCTTCCGCGGTGACCGCCCTGGCCTATGACGCTTATTTGCTTGCCCTGGACGCAATCGAGCGCGCGCAGTCCACGGATCCGGAAAAGATCCGCACGGCTATAGCCGCTACCAGGGGAAATTTTGCCGGGGTGACCGGGCAAATAATACTGGACAGTAACGGGGACGCCCAGAGGAGCGTCTTTATCAAGGCCGTAGAAAACGGTAATGTAACTCTTAAGACAACCGTGAATCCGGTTGGCGCGCCGCGATAGGAGTTTGCTGCTCATTAATCGGGATATTTTGTATATGCAAAAAAATCCACAAATGTAACAGGCTGATAGGAGGCCGGGCTTTGCTTATGATGGAGGGGGATGCACAGCCGGTTGAAAAAAGCCGCGGGCCGAATTGCTTTAAATGCGCTTATTTTAAAGTCAGCTGGGACCCGGCCCTTCCCCGTTCGTGCGCGGTTTTTGGAATTAAATGCCGGAATATGCCGCAGGCAGAGATTTTCCGGGCTACCGGAACCCGCTGCCCCTCGTTCCGGCTAAACGAAAAACTTAAATGATCTACCTTGTTCAGCCGCCCCTTGTCCAGCTTAACTCCCCCTATCCCGCCGTCTACTATCTAAGATCGTTCCTGGAAAAGAAGGGTTTTCCCTGTATTGCCGCCGACCACTCTATCGCCCTTTTTGAGCAGGTGTTCTGTCCCTTGGGGCTTGAGAAAATATTTGCCCGTACCAGGGAAGTATTTGAACATAGAATGAATCCTGAGGAAGACGCGGAAACCGGCGGCCTGTATTACAGTATCGCGCGCTTTTTGTCCGAGGAGGAACGCTGGCGTTCCTGCATAGGAAGGCTCACCGCTTTTTTGCGCGGGCAGGACCGGGAATGGGGCCACCTTCTTACGCTGGCCAACGGGGTCCTGCCCTCGGGACCACGTTTTGACGCGGCCCTGGACTCTTTTGACGGACAGCCGCCGACCGACGCGGCGGCGCTTTTGGCGGGAAAGCTTCTCGCCGACCTTGCGGGATTTATCGCCGTTGCTGCGGACAGCGCTTTCGCCCTGGTACGCTACCGGGGGAGCGCCGTTACCGTTACGGATTTTACCCTGGCAAAACAGGACAGTTCCGGGTACATACTGCGGTACTTCTACGAACCCTGGCTTGAGGATGAATGGGACAGGCTGGAAAAGGCAATAGCCGCATTGCCGTCGGCCTTGCCGGCAGCGGAAAGCGGCGCTTCCCTGGTTATCGGTATCAGTATTCCCTTCCCCGGCTGCCTTGCCGGGGCCCTTGCCTGCGCCCGGTCCGCCAGGCGGCGTTTTGGCGACCGCCTTACCGTCATTGTCGGGGGCGGTTTTGTAAATACGGAACTTCGCTTTGCCGGGGAAAATACCGGCGGCGCGGAAATCTTTGATTATTTCGACTACCTTTCCTTTGACAAGGGCTACGGTTCCCTGGAAGTGATTTTGGAAACAGGCGGCGGAAAGAGCCGCCCGGACGGCCCGCTCTATAAAACTATGTACCGCGATCGTAACAGTAACCGCGTTATTGCCGGGCCTGGAATAACGGGCGGCCCGGATTGCCCGCCGCTGTCCACGGAAGATATGCGGCGGGAGGAGAAAGAGCGGGAAGCGGCGCGGACTGTTTTTCCCGATTACACCGGCCCGGATTTTTCCCGTTACTGTTACCCGGTGGACGATGTGAACCCCATGCACCGGCTCTGGTCCGACGGCCACTGGCTCAAAGCATACCTTGCCTACGGCTGTTACTGGCACGCCTGCGCTTTCTGCGACGTTACCCTGGACTATATACGCGATTTTGTACCCGCGGACCCGGACGCCCTGTTCGCCCATCTTCTGGATCAGGCGGAGAAAACCGGCGTCCGGGGCATACACTTTGTGGACGAAGCCGCCCCCGCCTCCTCGCTGCTGCGTTTTGCGGAACTCAACCGGGAGGCGGGGCTGCCGCTGGTATTCTGGGGGAACATACGTTTCGAAAAAGACTACACCCCCGATGCCGCCGCCATACTTGCCGCCGGGGGCCTCTTGGGAGTTTCCGCAGGGCTGGAGGTGGCCACCGAAAGCGGCTTTAAACGGATAGGTAAGGGCATAAGCCTGGGAGAGGCGGTTCGTTCCTGCGCCGCGTTTAAGGAACAGGGAATTCTAATCCACGCCTACCTTATCTATGGTTACTGGGACGAGGACGGGCAGGAGATAATCGACTCGGCTGAAATAACGCGCCAGTTTTTCGAGGCCGGGCTTTTGGACTCGGCGTTCTGGCACCAGTTCGTCCTTAGCTGCCATTCGCGTCTTTACGCCGAGTGGCGCCGGGGCCGCCACCCCGGCCTCAAAGTTGTCGATTCTCTAGATACGGCCCCGTCCGGCGGCGGCGTTATTATCCGCAACGATCTCGGCTTTGAGGGCGAAGAACGGTTTATTCGCTTTGGCGAACCGCTTGACCGGCTCCTTGCCTCCTGGCTTGCCGGAGACGCCGCCTTTCCGGTTACGGAGGCGTTTCCCTTTAAGGTTCCAGCGCCTTCGGCGCCGTCCTTTCTGGTGGCGGATATGCTTGAAACTTACGCCCGTGACCGGGACGCTTCCCGCGCAACGGCCCCTATGGAAGATGCCGGAGACAGGGCGCTGTTTCTGGGTTCAAGGCCTGTACCAAGCGGCAATTACCGCAAGGCCCGCCTTGAATGGCGATGGAGGCTTGGGGAACACGTCATTACCGTAAAGGCGGACACAGCGGAAAAAGCCTCTGCGGAAAGCGGAAAGGCAGCCGATTGCGGGGATGCCCTGTGCCGGGCAAGGCGCATAGCGGCGCTGCTTGAAGGCGCGGCACAGAGTCCGGGAGCGGGGGCGGCGAATCTGTACCGCGAACTGTACGGTATCCTGGGCAAAAAGGCCGCCGGAACCTGGCGCATACTGCGCCGGGGGGGACTGGCATTAAAATAGTTCCGCGCATTCTGAACCGTTGCCGGATAATTGCGGTAATCCTGCGCCGATCCGTTTTTTTGGGCCGGATCCGAACCCAACCGACAGTTTTTGGTGTATGGCTGAAAGGTTTTGCGAATTTTTTTGTAACTATTCAGTCATAGTGCGATTTGAGAACTTTTCTTGTTCTCCAATGCTTTAACAAAGGGGGCTACCACCCCCTTTCGCTCCCAATCGTCTCATTTCGGGGCTAAGAGCCCCTTCATTCCGCCGATTTTCGCTATCCCCCACAGGCGGCTGAATAGTTACGAATTTTTTTGTATAAAATTACGGGTTTTTTTGTTATTTTTCTGTAGTTATTCGTTGACAGTGCCGAATAATTAGAATAATATTAATAAATTTCGTTTGTAATATGGATAGCGTGTTATCGTAAGGAGGCCTTAAATCTATTGTGAAAGATAGAGAGAAGATAATTCTGGTAGATGATTCGCTTGTCAACCTGAAAATCGGCAGCAAGATACTTATCAAAAATTACGATGTTTTTACCGCCCCTTCTGCCGAAAAGCTTTTCCAGGTCCTTGAGAAAGTCAAGGCGGACTTGATTCTGCTGGATATCAATATGCCGGTTATGGACGGCTACGAGGCTATCAGTATCCTCAAGGCGAACGAACAGACTAAAGATATCCCGGTGATTTTCCTTACTTCCAACAGCGGGTCCGATTGCGAATCGGAATGCCTGGCCCTTGGCGCCGCCGACTATATGCTAAAACCCTATTCCAGCCAGCTCCTCCTTAAACGTGTCGAAACCCAGCTCCGGCTGAGGGCCCAGGAAAAGATTATCAGGAAATACGAGGGAAGGCTCCGGAAAACGGAGGGGGAAAAGGCAAAAGCCCTGGAAGAACTGCAATGGAACATATTCAAGACCGTGACGGAGCTGCTGGAAAGGCGGGAGGAAGTGACCGGCGGGCATATAAACAGGGCGAACAAGTATGTTGAGGTGCTTTTGGATGTATTGAGAAAGAATAATATCTATCAGGATATTGTCCAATCCCAGGGAAATCAATTTCTGCTCCAGTCAACCCTGTTGTACGATATGGGGAAAGTGCTGCCCAATGACCAAATCCTGCTCAAAGCCGCTAAGTTGACGGACGAAGAGTACGCCTGAACGGGAAATTATGCCCCGTTGAAACCGATTTTTTTAATACGCAAGCGCGTGAAAATTTAACATTACAGAAAAATTGCCGCAGAATCTGCGAAAATGCCGCTTTTTGCCGGCTGCGCAAGGGATAGAAGCGGAACAAAAACGCGCAGGCGTTTTTGTTGGAGCGGATAGCCCGGTTTCCGGCGCGGAGCGCCGGAAATGCGCCCAAATTCAGGACTGAAATACGAAATTGCCAAAGGATATCTACGTTTTGCTTGACAATTGATCTATAATTGATCTTAGGCAATTGATTTTAGGCGAGGTATTTGTAGACTGTTATGGCGCAAAACGATGCAGTTCAGGAAAATGAAGGACTTGATCCGGAAATCGCGGCCCTGCTGAGCGAAGTCGGCATTGGGATCGATTCTTCGGGCAGTTTCGAGGATGACTTTTCTTCCCCTTTCCCCGGTACTGATGAAACGGGGGATGTTTTGCCGGAAGACGCCGGAAAAAGCGAGATAGATCTTTCGGAACAGACTCTGCCGGCGATAACAAAAAAACTTGAGGAAACTCCCCATGATGGTTTTAACAATCCCGACTACTATAAGATTGCCCTTAACGGGGAGGGGGATATTGCCCAAAGGGTACATACTATTTTCCAAAAGTATATCAAGACCCAGGACCCCAAGGACAAGGGGGTGTACCGCCAGCAGATTTCTACGGCTTATTGGGATTTTTTAGGTTCTGTCGCCCGCAAATCTACGGGAAGGATTTCCGAACCCAAGAAGTACCTGCTCCGGTTCGCGATACTCCACCCCGGTTTTCTCAAGCCGGAACAGCGGGAGTATTTTGCCAAAGTTGTTGTTGAAAATGACCTTGATGTGCCGTTTTATTATATGGACGAGTGGTTTAAGGCGGTGGGAACGGGCGCTGTGCGGCCTTCTACTACCGATGAAGGGCCGGCGGTAAGCAGGAGCAATGTTTCGGCAAAATTACGGCAGCTTCTGGAAAAGGCGCAGGGGAAACGGGACGGCTCCAGGAATATGCTGGCAGCAAAAAACGAAGAACGGAACAACCTGGAAAATGCTTTTAAGGAACGGGTTCATTCGATAATGGAGCACGATCCGGTTGACGGGTTTTCCAACATTGGTTCCTGCTATTCCGATACCCAGAAAAGAATTTTGGGGGAAATGCAGGAGCTGATCAAACAGCTTCTTAAATCCGACCGGGAACTGGATGTTATGCTAAAGGATTTTGGCGAGGCCGACGCGGATGTCCAAACCCTTAAAGACAAGATTGAGGAGGACGGGAGCAGCGTCGAGGTGGATACCGGGGCGGTGGATACGGAATTCGGCACGATACGGCAGATGGCGAAGATGACCATAGGCCGCCAGGGGAATCATTTTCCTGTTTGTACCGGCGAATATTTCCGTTCGGGCCCCAATGATGTGGCTACCAGGGAGAATGTTGTCTCTATTCTGGCAAGAGTCGAAAGCATTGATTCCGAATGTTTCTGTCGTATATACCGGAACAGGATAAACCGCATTGTTCCTTATGTGATTCTGATTCCCTCTTACGGCGATACCGGGATCTGCTGGGAACCGTTCGACCGGTACAACCGGGCTACCAGCCGGGGCCGTATCGCCATTCCGATGTACCCTAAAAACCTGGCCGTTGCCCTGCTGTCGGCGGTGGCGGATCTCCGCTGGCAGGTGGCCAAGGAGAAGGCCTCGTTTTACTGGATGGAAGAGGGGCTGACCGGAAATTATTACCAGTGGTTCCAGGCCAACAAGCTCAAGGGCGATATTAAAGAGTACTTTATCCAGGATTATATTCTGTGGATGACCAAGGAGTCCGAGGGTATCCAGAAGCTCGACAAGGAAATACGGGGCATTTTCTGGCGCCATATGCCTTTCTCGAAGGCGGTTAAGGAAAAACTAAAAGGCCGGAGCTTTGTTTACCAGGAACTCTACCAGCGCGATCTTAACCGCGCCATGTCCGACGGGTATTAGAATTGCCCGGAAACTTTTAGTTCCGGACAACTGCCGCCAACCGGGCGCTGGGCAAGTCTGCCGGACAAGTCTATTGCTCCTATCGGTCAGCGTTTCGGTTTGAACAAAGGGGAAAAGTGTTTGTCCAAATCTATTTTCTTTAAGAGCAATTTTAGGGCGAGCCGGTAGAACACAAAAGACAGCACGATTGAGCCTATAAATATGGCGGGGAGCACCCAGGCGGAAGCGGTTTCGGGCAGCAGATGCGCGAGGAATTTAAGGAATACCAGCAGTAATACAAAGAAGCATACAACCGTCGCCACTATATTGAATATTGTAGCGGCCAGGATAAATAAGAAGGTATTGGTTTTCTTACCCATGGCGTTTCTCCTTTTGCAGGATCATTGAAAAGAGAAAAATAAATACGCAGACGACTACGCTGCTGTCGGCTATGTTGAAGGTCGGCCAACGCTCGAATCCGAATAAACCGTAAAATTTGACGCTGATAAAGTCTACTACTCCCTCGGGCCGGAATACCCGGTCTATCAGGTTGCCGATACCGCCTCCGGTAATGCCCGCAATGGCCCAGCGCTGGAGCGGGCTAAGTTCGTCGGTTTTGAAGTAATACCAAACCAGGAAAACCAGGACCAGGGCGGGAATAATAATGAACAGCACCTGGCGGATGGTCTCCGGAAGACTGTGGCCCAGGCTAAAGGCTATGACTTTATTGCGTACATGGATGATCCAGAAGATATCGTTTCCGAACACATCCGCGATATGGGTATTTGGCGGCCAGTTACCGGCGATAAAGGACTTGATCCCCTGATCCAGGGCAATTACGAGGATTGCAAGCGAAAAGGGGAGAAACCCGCGCGGATTTAAATTATCTTTAAAGCTCATGAAGACTCCTTACGTTCCTTACAGCCCGGTAGGTACGTCGATAAATTCGACATCCGCATCCAGTTCTGACGCGCTCTTTTCCATTAGCCTGCGGACTCCCCAGGTCTCGGTTGCGTAGTGGCCGCCCGCAATCATGTTGATGTTGTTTTCAAAAAGATGATGGTATACGCTGTGTGAAATTTCCCCGGTAACGTACAGGTCTACCCCTTCTTCAATTGCCTGGAAAACCTCTTGGGCCGCCCCGCCGGAAATTACCGCGCAGGAGAAGCTTTCCTTTTTGCCGAAAGGGTAGACCCCCAGAGGCTCGTTGGCGCCGAAACGTATCCGTTTTACCGCCTCGGCAACGGAAAGCGCATTTTTTAGTTTTCCCTTATAGCCGATTTTTCTTCCGTGATAAACGCCGAAAGGCTCCGGCTTTTCAATTCCCAGAAGTTCCGCGAGGGCCGCGTTGTTTCCCGCTTCGGGATGCTGATCCAGGGGCAGGTGCGCCGCGTAAAGGGCCAGGTTGTGGTCCAGCAGGAATTGCAGCCGGGCGCGGAGGCCGCCGGTAACCGGCTCCGGCTTGCCCCAGAAAAGGCCGTGGTGGACAAAGAGCATCCCCGCGCCGCATAGGGAGGCGCGTTTAAAAGTTTCAAGGGAGGCGTCCACCGCAAAGGCGATCTTCCCGATTTCCGCCCCGTCGTTATCCACCTGCAAGCCGTTAAGGGAATTGTCGATGGAAGAAAAGCCGTCAATATCCAGGATAGCGCGGAAGAAAATATCCAACTGCCGGGTTGTCATAAGTTAAAGTATACTTTCATTTCCCGGTTTGTTTCCAGAGGCCGCGTTACAGAGGAAGGGCGCGGCGGTTCCGGGGATGCCGGTTAGAACGAGAGGGCGCCGCGCGTTTGGATGTAGAGGTCCTGTTTGTCGATGGGCTTGCGGGAAATAGAAGGTTTGCCGGCGCCGGTATTTTCCCGCTCCAAAACCGAAACGGCAAAGTTGGTGATCAGCGCGGCGGTTCCGGGGATACAGCCGGCGCGGGGCCAGGCTTTTTTGCCCCTGCCGGGGAACAGGGTTGAATAGATGGGGTATTTTTCCGGCACGTCCGAATAATCCAAAACGCCCGCGCCGGAGGCTGCGGCCAAAATTACCGGGGCGGCGGCGGTGCGGAAAACCTGGATCAGGGCCGCGTACCGGCCGTTCTGGTGTTTGGCGTTCTGTACCTGGTCGGAGACGATAAAGCACACCGGAATTTTCGGGTTAGGCACTGTGCCAATTCCGGTGATTTTACGGGACCTCAGATTCGCGGCCCAGCCGGAAATTCCGGCCCAAAGGGAGCGGAACCAGTTGGCGTCCCGAGAAAATTCCGGGGCGGAAAGCTGCTCATCCCCCTTGTACGCGGACAGAAGCTGGCTTTCGATTACAATAATGCCCCGCAGGGCGGTATCCTGATCGGCCAGTGATAACAGGGCGGATCCGCCCGCGCCGTATCCCGCGGCAAAAACGCGGCCCCAGTCGGTCCTGTTCCCCGGCGCTTCCCCGTAACCCGGTATCCCCTGGTTCTGCCGTATCAGGCCGAGCAGGAAACGGATGTCCGCCTGACGTTCTGTTTCCTGGGAGCGGCCGGTGTTGTTCGCGGCCTCTGAAAAGCGGCCCCCGGTGTAAGACCGGAACAGATTAAGGATATCCGCCAGCGGCGGATTCCGGGATTTGCCGTCCTGGTCAACCGACGGGAAATCAAAATCCAGCCGGGAATAGCTGACGACGGTAAAGCCCCCGTCCCGGAGCGAGGCGCAGAGCCGGTCCGCCATCAGGATTGAGCCGGTTATCGGGGGTATTACGAGCAGCGCCGGGACGGTCCCGGATTTTGGGCCGGTTTGCCCGTAAACCCGGAGAAAGTATTTGTTGTCCCTTTCCTCATCGTAAACAACCACGGAACTTACGCCCTCGCCGGTAAGCGCGGTTTCTTCCCCGGGAAGGAAATAAATCCCGGCGGCGGCGGCAAGAACCAGGAAAGCTATGAGAAAAACCGTTAAGCCCCAGTTCCGTTCCCGGAAATCGTCGTTTTTCATACGGCCTGCAAGGGACAGAACCTGGGGGATATTGATGATGTTGAGGATAATCGCGCAAAACAAAAGGGGGATACATTCGGGCCGGAAACCGTAGGCGGGAAAAAGGGCGGCGGCGATCCCCAGCGCCAGGACGGGGAGCCACACCAGGCCGTCCATGGGCCATAATTTTTTGACAAACGGCCTGACAAGCGGGAGAAAGAGGAAGAGAAACGCCAGGGATTCCGGAATGATAAGCTCGATCATGGATGGCTCAGTTTACTATATTTCAAACACGATCGGCAAGGCGAATTGGGCTTGTTACCCGATAAACGCGCGGGATCGGCCTTCTGTGCGGCTGGTTGGGCGGCGGCATGGATGCCGCTGGTTCCATTGCTCTCCGCCAACGGCGGAGAGATGGAGTTTTGCTTTGCAAAACTCCGAGGCTAAAAATCGCCACGGAGGGCGATTTTTAGCCCGCGCAAGGGATTGCAGCGGTATCCTTTTTTGCCGCAGGCAAAAAAGATACAAGCGTAAAGCCCGGTCCGGGGGCCGTCCTGCCCTATGGGCAGGGCGGCGCACGGATGCGCCCAAAAAAAATTATACGCTCGCTAGAACTTTTATTAATCCAGGTTGATGGCGGGCATTTTGCTGAACAGTTCTTCCAGCTTGCTTTTCGGGGGTTTTTTATCCAGCAGATCCGAAACCTGGCTTAAAAGGTAAGACGGGTTTACCGGTTTGGTCAGCGTTTTGTTGGCGCCCTGGCTTTCGGCGTGGACGGCAAATTTTTCATCATCATGGGCGGTTACGACTATTACCGGGGTGCTCATGGTCCGGGGGAGCTTCCTTATTTCATGGAGAAATTCAAAGCCCGACATGCTGGGCATCTCGATATCGAGGATAATCAGATCCGGTTTGATGTCGTCAAGGAGGGATAAGGCTTCCGGGGCGGATGTGCTGATCTTCAGGTCGTAATACGGGCATAGAATATTTTCAAAAACCGCGAGATCCATGGGGAGATCATCAATAGCGAACACTGTTTTCTTGTCAGCCATGGTAGCTGTGAGTTTAATTCTTCTTATTCCCGGTTGTCAATATTGGTTTTATGCCGTATCATGCTGCTTGTGTTGTGCTATGTTGCTATGCCGCTATAGAGGTTATCAGAGGTTGTCATGCCCAAAATTGAAGTAAATGAAGATGTTTTTTACGCCCTGGCGGGCCGGCGCTGGCCAAGCCGGGAGGAATTTGAGGAGGCGCTTACCTGCGCCAAGGCCGAACTGGACTCCGACCCGTGGGCCGAAAACCAGGACAAAAGCCTTTCCCAGGCGGAAAGGACCCTTAAAATTGAGTTAAACGATACAAACAGGCCGGATCTCTGGGCTACCGCAGGCTGCGCGCGCCAGCTCAGGGTTTACAACGGGGGCGCGAGGCCGGAATACCCTTTTTTTTCATCTCCGGGCAGGCCCCGGCCGGCGGGCCGGGAAGTGCTGGTCGAGGCGTCGGTACGCCGGGTGCGGCCATACCTGGCGGGCTTTGTCGCTGCCGGCAGGGCGGTCACCGACGCGTCCCTGCGGGACATGATCCAGACCCAGGAAAAGCTTGCCTGGAATTTCGGCCGCAAGCGCCGGACCATCTCCATGGGGCTTTACCGTACCGCCATCATAAACTGGCCCATTGTCTACCGGGCGGTAGACCCGGATTCGGTATCCTTTGTACCCCTCCAGTGGGACGCGCCGCTTACCCTGCGGGAAATCTTGAAGCAGCACCCCAAGGGCAGGGAATACGCCTTTATCCAGGAACACGAGCCGCTGCATCCCCTTCTGCTGGATTCAAAGGGCGGGATTCTGTCCTACCCGCCGATTATTAATTCCGCCGGTATCGGGGCGGTACAAGTGGGGGATTCCGATCTCTTTGTGGAACTTACCGGGACCGATATGCCCTCGGTGATTCTGGCCGCTTCCATTGTGGCCTGCGATCTCGCGGACCAGGGCTTTGCCATTGAGCCGGTAAAAGTTAAATACGAATACGACACGCCTTACGGGCGCAGCGTTACCACGCCGTATTATTTTCAGGAACCGGTTTTCTGTTCTCTGGAGCGGGTGGAAAGATTCCTCGGCGAGAAGATCAGCGCCAATGACTGCGTAAAGGCCCTGGGCCGCATGGGCGTAAGGGCGGAGGAAGCCGCCGATACCGAACGGGGCGAAGACAAGGAGAAAGAAGGGGTAAGGGCCTACCCGCCCGAATACCGGAACGATTTTCTCCACGCGGCGGATGTCGCGGAAGACGTAATGATAGGCCGCGGCCTTGGCAGCTTTAGCCCGGAAAGGCCCCGCGATTTTACCGTCGGCAGGCTGACGCCCGTTACCCTATTCAGCCGCCGGATCAAGGAAATTTTTACGGGCCTGGGCTACCAGGAGATGATCTACAACTACCTGGGTTCCCGCAGGGACCTGGTAGAAAAAATGCGGGGCGACGGCGGCAAAATTATCCGCATCGCCAACCCCATGACGGAAAGCTACGAGTACGTGCGGGATTCCGTACTGGCCTCACTTATGATGAGCGAGTCCGTATCGGGCCATTCGGCGTATCCCCACCGTATCTTTGAGGTAGGCAAGGTGGCCTACCGGGACAAAGCGGAAAACTA